>CAZYTI010000736.1:0-3206 GCA_964650065.1 uncultured bacterium | reverse complement strand
TCACTGAAACAGGGTCTCGGAAGACTTATAAGAAAGCGACCAGACAGGGACCTCCTCTTTTTGTGGGTGCTGATGATCTTCGCCATGCCCAGGGTCAGCAGCATGATAGCCGGTGTGATCTATCCCGTAAAAACCCAGCAGACCCTTAACCTGGAAAAAACACTGGTCAGAAAGAACATCGAAGATGAAAAGGCCAACGCGTTAAAAAATGCATTCCAACAGTCGATGAGCGGAGATATGGATGAAGGAGCAAAGAGTTATGACGAGATACGGGTGCCGATTGACCAAAACCTCCGAGAAAAGGAAATGAGGTTGTTGGGCTCCATCGATAATGATTTCCAAGCCAGAAAAAACGCTCAATTAAAAATCGCATCCATATTATCCAGACTATCACCTCTCGCTTCTCTCACATTCGCTACCACCGAGTTGGCCAATACCGGTCTCATTCAGATGGATAACTTTTTCTCATTATCCCGGGAATTCCACAATGAGGCCGTTCGTGAAATTCATTCGAAAGGATACAAGGATGACATTCCCGGCACAGGCATGAGAATGAATATGAGCTGGATTTCAGCCGAACAGATACCCCAATTTCAATTTCAATCCACTTCCTTAAACAGTGGACTCCAGGCATGTTGGGTGGATATTCTGCTGCTGGTTATTTTCAACATCCTTTTCTTTGTGGGAGCGTATGTAGGATTTTTGAGGTATGATGTGCGGTGAAAAGAAGGTAAACGGTGAACAGTGAACGGTGAACGGTAAAAAATAGGATAGCATCTGATTGGGAGATGAAAATGAAACATGCTGCAAGCTTTAAAGATTTAGAAGTGTATCAAATGTCTCGAGAGGCTGCAAAAGAAATATTCCTGATTACAAAGGACTTTCCCATGGATGAAAAGTTTTCTCTCATAGACCAGATACGTCGCTCTTCCCGTTCTGTTGGTGCACAAATCGCTGAATCTTTGGGAAAAAGGCGTTATAAAAATCATTTTATTTTAAAACTGACTGATGCGGATTCGGAACAATATGAAACCCAACATCGGTTGGAAGTATCATGTGAAATTGGATACATAAATAAGTCTGTTAAAAAATCTCTTATTAATAAATATTAATCGATTGGAAAAATGCTAAATTCGATGATGAACAAAGCTTATCTCTTCTGCAAAAAGGATAATTATGAAAGGAAAAGTAAGTGATGAACGGAGCATATTCCATACACACCGTTTACCGCTCACCGTTTACCGTTTACCATTCACCGTTCACCTTCAAACATAAACAAACAATAGATACTGACGAATGTAGTAGATAAAACCTTTATGGAGAAAACCTTGTCAAACTTAAAGCCCTTGCTGAAACATGAAATGACCAATCATCTCTACTCATTGAAATTTATTACCATGAGTTTGTTTGCCGTCGTTTTTGCTGTACTATGCGTCATTGTGCAGATTATGGATTTTCAGGACCGAAAGACCATCTATGATGAGGAGGTGGTGAAGGCCGAAAACGAGATAAAATCGGCTAAGGTCTACTCGCAGGTCCGTGTGCCCATTGTCGTTGAACCCAACCCCTTATCTATATTTATTCGAGGATCTGAGAGTGAGATCGGGAACAAAATTGTCATCTCTCCCATCGAGGTACCCGAATTTGAAAATACCAGCCAGACAAAGAACGCCTTTCTCGATATTTTTTCTTCCTTCGATCTGATTACGCTGGTACAGATCATGTTCAGTGTCATGACCCTCTTCCTGGTAGCCGATACCATCGCCGGTGAACGCGAAGATGGGACGCTGAAACAGGTTTTCAGCAATCGTGTGCTTAAATCACGATACTTCCTGGCGAAATATATCGGTGGTATGACCATGCTGATTATTCCATTGATTCTCATTTATTTGATTGCCTCGATTCTTATCGTCTTGCAGCCCTATATCTCGCTCAGTTTTAAGCAATGGATGACTATTGGATTTACATTTCTTTGCTGTCTGGCCTTTATCTCCATTTATGTACTCCTCGGTTTGATTATCTCTTCCCGATGCTCTTCATCTTCTGTCGCAGTGCTTTATGGCCTCATATGCTGGATTGTACTGGTCTTTGTATACCCCAATCTTACCAACTACCTTATCAGTAATGTTATTAAAATTCCTTCGTCCGATGTGGTGGAACAACAAATTGAGAACCTGCATGATGAGATCAGTCAAAAAACAGATGCGGCCACCGATCATCTCTCAGATTACGGGAATTACTCCTGGTTCTCCTCGGGAGATTATGGAATCGCTGAGTTGATCGGTTTAACCCATAAAAAAACGTATGGCATCCATGTAGAAAAGGTACGGTTGAGCATGCCCATCATACTGGAAGGTCATGAAGATATCATGCGGCAACAGGATCAATTTAAACAGCAATTCATCCGGCAACGACAAATCGCCGGCATCCTTGTCAGGTTCCTCCCGGGACATCTGCTCAAAGAGAGCATATCCAAAATTGTTGGAACCCATTACTTTGAACGGGATATCCGACTGCTGTCTCATGCCAAACGGTTTAGAGAAAGTCTGATCCAGTATATCAGATCGAAAAATGGATTTGGACTGAGATTTTTCACCCAGATGAAAGAGGAAGACATGCGGGACGACTGGGATGACTACACTGAGGAGATCCAAACACGGGCGAGCCCAAACCAATATCCTCCTCTGGATCTGTCGGATATGCCCACTTTCAGGCTAGTCCAAAGACAGTTGATACCCAACGAGAGTCTCATTGATCTGATCTGGATGTTTATGATGAATCTGGTTCTCTTCATCATTGGAGGATTACTCTTTAGCCGATCTGAAGTCAGGATCATGGATTAAGTACTACGCGTGGAGTGATGGCTATGCTGAAAAATATTATCTTTAAAGAAATTCAGGAACAGATGATCTCAACCAAGATGTTGATCGCAGCCATTATTATCGTCCTCATGATGATGGCCAATGGCGTTATTTTCAATATCCAAAATGCCAACAAGCTCAATAAATATGATCTCGAACAAATCGAGAGTACAGATGCGTTAAGGTCAAGTGTATCCTCTCTATGGAATCTCCTGTTTCATCATCAAAAGTTACTTAAGCCGCCATCCAAGCTGGCGTTTATATCTGATGCAGAAGAACGCGTCCTCCCCAATGGCCTGTGGATCGATTATTTTGAAGAGAGTCAACCGGAATTCTACAAAGGAC
>CAZYTI010000735.1:0-3208 GCA_964650065.1 uncultured bacterium | reverse complement strand
CCATGGTTGACGCGGACCCCGAAACAGAAATCATCGTGATCAATGGAGAAATTGGAGGGCAGGAAGAAGAGAGAGCGGCCGAATTTATCCGCGAAAAGGGTATCAAACCCGTCATCGCTTTAATCGTCGGTGAAGCGGCTCCAGAGGGTAAGCGGATGGGCCATGCCGGCGCCATCGTTTCTCCCGGAGGCGTGGGAGGGGCCACCCATAAGAAAAAAGTCTTGCGAGAGGTTGGGGTCCATGTCGTTGAGAAATTGACGGACATTGCTCCCACTGTCGCACGGATTATGCAGAACAGATGAGAAGGATGGAATATGTATCCGGATTGATAATGAAAAGTTTGTTTGGCCTGAGGATTTACATAAACGCAACCGACATGAACCAAAGCTACTCTTTTTACTATGTTCAATAAAATCTATCATGCCAATGCATCAAAAAAGAGAATAATATGAAACTTACTAAGATTAAACAATCGTTCAATAATGAAAAAATCAGAGATGATGATATTGACGGTATCATCAGGGAAGAATACAACAGGGCTAAACTTGATGTGAAAAGCGGGGCTAAAATAGCCATCGCTGTGGGCAGCCGGGGGATAAATAAAATTGATCAAATGGTAAAAATCCTGGTTGAGTGTGTTAAGAAATCCGGGGGCAAACCCTTTATCGTACCGGCCATGGGCAGTCATGGGGGTGCAAATGCTGAAGGGCAAGTCGAGGTTCTTGCGAGTTATCACATCACTGAGGAGAGTGTAAGGGCGCCTATTATATCCTCAATGGAGGTGGTTGAGCTCCCCGATGGAGGATTAAAGAATAAAGTATATATGGATAAAAATGCTTACGAAGCAGACGGCACTATTGTTATTAACCGTGTAAAGGTCCACACAGCCTTTCATGGTGAAATAGAAAGCGGTTTATTGAAAATGCTCGTCATTGGTCTTGGAAAACATAAAGGTGCTTTACAGGCCCACGGTATAGGCCCGGAAGGACTAAAAAAAGTCATCCCTGAAACCGGCAAACAAATTTTAAAAGAGGGCAATATTATTTTTGGTCTTGCCATTGCGGAAAATGCTTACGAAAAAACCGCCAAAATAAAAGGTGTCCGCAATGAGGATTTTTATACTGAAGAAAAAAAGCTCCTCCAATGGTCCAGGGAAAACATGCCCAAACTACCAATTGATAAAATTGATGTGTTGGTTATCGACACATTCGGAAAAAATATTTCCGGGACCGGTATGGACATCAGTATTATTGGAAGAATGCATATCAAGCACCAATCGGAACCAAAGACCCCCGTCATTACCAGCATTGCAGTTTTGGATTTAACTGTAGAGTCTCATGGTAATGCCAATGGCATGGGCCTGGCAGATGTTATAACACGCCGTCTGTATGACAAAATAGATTTTAAATCCACCTACGAGAATGTACTAACGACCGGTTTCCTGGAAAGAGGCATGATGCCGGTCGTGGCGGAAACCGAAAAAGATGCAGTTAATTTTGCGCTGAAGCAATGTTATCTCAAAGATGTTGCCACCGCCAGAATAATTCGGATTAAAAACACATTAGTCCTTGATGATATCTGGGTTTCTCCGGCTGTTCTCGAGGAGATAAAAGAACAAGATCATATCGAGGTCATGGATGAAATCAGTGATTTGGTGATATAAATAATTTGGATTTGTGAAAAAGGCATCTCTTAATTTTAGGTATCAAAAGTCTGCTTGATTTTGACGACACACAGTTTGGGAGGAGAAGAGATGGGTAAAGCAAACCGAAGAGATTTCTTTAAAACCGCTGGAGCTGCATCGGTGACCATTTTCTTAACAGGCACTTCCACGTTTTGTGGTGGCAACTCCGGAAGAGATGATGTGCGCTTTAGTATTGAAGATCAAATTGATCCCTGGATCGAGTTAAACCTGGATAATCTTGCTTCCAATGTTAGAGAAGTGCGAAGGAGAATCGGAACGCGCCCGATCATGGCGGTCGTCAAGTGCAACGCCTATGGTCATGGCGCAGTGGAAATCGCCACCGCGTTGCAGAACAACAGCGATGTCAATCATTTTGCCGTGGTGAAAGTACGAGAAGGTCTCATTTTACGTCAAAACAATATCCAGGGGATGATATTGAATTTAGGTGTCTTTAACAGGCCTGAAGTTAAAAAACTGATCGAATATAATATTTCGCAATCGGTATTCTCTGATGCAGTGGATGTCCTGGCGGAAGAAGCGCATAAATTAGGGCAACAAGCCAAAGTGCACATCTGCCTGGATACGGGAATGGGGCGAGTAGGCGTCCCACATAAGGCTGCACTTCCCTTTATCGAAAAAGTAGCCGCAATGCCTGACATCCAAATTGAAGGCATTTTTACAGCCATGACAGAAGATGATGACTTCAATCCCATTCAAATCAGGCGTTTCGAATCCATTTGTGAAGCCGTAAAAAAGAAAGGCATCGATGTCGGTATTCGCCATACGGCCTCCAGCGCCGAGGTGGATCGTTATCCTTACGCCTGGTTGGATATGGTCCGCCCTGGCAATTGCATTGTCGGTCTGGAGCCGGTACGACAACTTAACATGAAGATCAAACCTGTAATGAGTTTTAAGACACGTGTCGTGTACGTGAAAAAGATGGTTGCGGGAGAAAGCCTTTCCTATCACCAGGCCTACAAAATCACGAAAGAAACTTTGATAGCTACACTGCCATGTGGTTATTCTGATGGCTATCCCGCCGTTGTCTCAAACCAGGCGGATGTTCTCATCAGGGGACGCCGGCACCGTTTGGTCGGTCCAATTACGGCCAATCACATGATGGTTGACATCACCGGATCCGATGATATCAAGATCGGTGATGAAGTGGTGCTTTGGGGCAAGCAAGGGAATGAACGGATCACCAAGGTGGAACTGGAAAATCTGGCGCCTGAGGGTACAAACGCTTATAGAATGGCAACGCGTACGCGGTCTTATTTGCCTCGGGTAACGGTTTAAATGAAATTATGGAGATACTATAATTAATAGGAAATCGTGAACAAAAAATGTAGTGTCAAAAAATCGGAGGAAAAGAATCATGTACAAAACAAGAATGATGCTTTTGATTATTCTGGCAGCTGGATCAACCTTGTTATTCAGCCAGACAACAAAGGAACCGTATATGGAATACGGAAGAGAAAGTAGTTGTACAACGGTAGCAGTAGGAAGTGAAGCGACTGCAGACGG
>CAZYTI010000734.1:0-3209 GCA_964650065.1 uncultured bacterium | reverse complement strand
CATGTTACCATGGGTTTGACCAAATCGCAATTTAACTCCTTTGATTACGAATAGAATCTCGGATTCACTGGTTAGCCTGTCATCTTCCACTCTGTCGATGAGAGGGTCAATATCGGTTACGAAATTCTCGCATGAATTCAACGTCATCAAAAGAGCTAATATAAGAATCGGGAATATCCACCGCTTTTTCATTGGTTATACCTCCAAATTTCCATAAATTTGTTTTTTACCTTTTTATTACAGAGAAAATCTGAACCAGAAATTATATACTCTCGGTGCCTGGACGGTATAATAATCTACACCGCGATCTAAACTTCGGGCACCATCAGCATTCACCTCAACACTGGGATAGCTGTATTTTGTCGTTCTCCAAACATTTCTGGCAGAAAGACCCACTACCAAATCAGAAATTGATACAAATCCAGAAAATTTTTGGAGTAAATCAGCAAATCTGTAACTGATGCTGATTTCGCGCAAGTTTAAATAATCTGCGGGTTCAATAAAGTTTGCCAAAAATTCGCGCTGGTATGTGGCTAATTCATTAGCAGCCTGTATATACTCTGGTGAACCCGGTTCTGAAGGCTCTATATTTTTATCTACAAAACCTTCAACTGCCTGCAAGTCCATTCCCAAGATCTGCTTCAATTCCCTATGTCTTGGTATAATATCATATCTTATAGCCCCACGCCTATTATAGTTGGCTATTGAATGGCCTGTTGCCCAATCCAGTAATAGACTTATATTGAAATTCTTAAATATATGGGCATTCAGGAAAAAAGAGCCTGTATAGGGAGGTATAGGCGTTCCCAGATAGCTTCTTGCAGTATCTATATCCACACCCTTATAACGGCCATCTGCTAAAAAAGTAGCGCCATTTACCTTATAGTGATAAAATGCATGTTTTGGCAGACCTTCTTTTATGACATTTAGATCTCTGCCACCATAAATGGGTTGAGCGCCGCCCAGATCTAAGACTTCGTTCGTTTGATAGCTGTTAGTCAGACTGAGATCAAGCTGGAAATTTTTACTCCTTACAGGCCGGGCCTGAATTAGAGATTCAACACCCCAACCTTTAACTTTCCCGATATTCATCGGAAACGAGCCTGTTGTTTTTCCTGTAGAATACGCTAGATTAAAATCGACTATGGAATCATCGGCCCTTTGTTGATAATAGCTAAATTCAACTGAATAATTCGTTAAAAATGCTGCTTCAAAACCAATTTCAAATTCCTTGATGCGTTCGGGTTTAATTTCCGGATTTCCAATCGAAGAAATTTGACCACCTACTCCCCATGGCGAAGTAACACCATCCCAAAGTAAGCGAATGCCATCCAGCCGACTTGGTAATACACCGGTCTCTCCGTAAGCTGCCCTAATCTTCAGCAGAGAGAATAGAGGTTGAAAAAACGAATATTTGTCTAAACGCACAGCCAAACTCGCTCTGGGGTAAATAATACTGGGTGCTTTTCTACCGATAGCACTTGCATAATCTTTTCTTATCATGAAAGAAAAATAGTATTGATCCAAATATGATATTGAATGATCTGTGAAAATTCCAGCTTCTTTATAGTGAGTAAGATTTTCAGAACCATTCAAATATTCCTCACCAGATCCGACGTCCGTTATCAATGTTGTGAGAAATCCCAGTTTTCGTATTCTGGATGATCTTATCTTTCTTTCAAAGAGTTGGGTTCCGATTATGGAATTGATAGTTAATCCTAAAAATGGGGAATAGGTATATCTCACATCCGCATTATAACTAAGTTGAGTATTTTGTCGGTTTTGCACATCTTTCCGCCCAAAAGAACCTGTTGCCCCCATAGCATAACCAGGAGGATAAAGCTCATTGTCTATCAAATCGTATTCATCGATTCCCAAACCAACTTTAGCCTCTAAACCACGAAACGGAATCCATGTAGCCTGGGCAGAACCCAAAAAACGATTCATATTACTTGTGGTATTTATAACGGCAATAGCCGTACTGTCGATATATGGGTATAGCGGCCATTTAATATTTTGTCCGATCCAACTATATTCATTATCGTCAGTTTCAGGTCTTCGATTTTCAGAATGAGTATAACTCGTGCTGGCCTTCAGAATAATTTTTTCGTTTGGGAAAACGTCAAAGTTGGCTCTCAATGTTTTTCTGTTCATATGGTCGTTGAGCATGAGCCCTGCCTCGTCACGGCTATCAATTCCTATATAATATTTTACTATTCCCGTGCCGCCACTGGCATTTAAACTATGTTGCGCTATGGATCCATCATGGTGAATCCCGTTTGCATACGGGGCAGTAAAAAAAAGTTCTTTACCATATTTATAACCTTGTGTGTTTAAGCCACTTAAAAATTTGTAGTTTATTGATACTCCTTTTGGGCTTCCGCCCGTCATTGTCCCTCTTTTTGTTGTAATAAGAATCACACCATTCGAACCACCGGTACCGTATGATGCGGCGGCGGCCGGACCCTTTAAAATCTCAATATTCTCGATGTCCTCAGGATTAATGGTAGAAAGCAGACCAATACCTTGACCGCCTGTCCAAATACCCGCCCCGGAATCGCCGCCGTACTCATCATTGTCTACCCTAATTCCGTCGATATAGATGACAGGTTGCTCATCTCCATTTAACCCGCCTCCTGAGCGCATATTAAAACGTATTCCACTGCCGACATTTCCCGATGAAGCTTCTATCCTCACACCTGGAATTTTTGCAGCGACTAATTGTGATATATCCTGATAAGTATTCGTCTCTGTCAATCTAGCCGCATTAACGTGAGCAACAGCTATTTCAGCAACTTCTTTTGAGGTTTTTGTAGCTATACCCGTAACAACAACCGCTTGCATCAGGAACACATCTTCAAGTAATTCGATTCTCAGATTAGAAAGATCATCATAGGGAGAAAATTGTTGTTCGTGGGTTTTATAACCCATAAACATCACAACGATAGTAAATTCTCTATCAGTCTCATATGTAAAAGCGAATTTTCCGTCCATATCAGTAGCTGCTCCAACAGAAGTATTTTTGATAAGCACATTAGCGCCAGGCAAGGGTTCACCATTGTCCCTATCAATGACAACTCCCCGTATTTCCACTATTGCAGCAAAAGAAGATGCCAAATGAACTAATAACATTAGCACTATAAGGAAAAAGAGGACTAGTGTTAAGTTAATTTGCATTTGACGGTTTAAATTTGTATATTTTACCTAAA
>CAZYTI010000733.1:0-3217 GCA_964650065.1 uncultured bacterium | reverse complement strand
CCACGAGAGCTTCCAGGATACCCTTCAGATGAAAAAAATTGACCGAGATATCGGGTTCATCCCAAAAGGGTTTTTGCCTGACTGAACCGGTAAGGACACCACCTATCGATTCTGTCTCATCAGGAAGGCTTTGGTTTCCTTTTGATTTGAATATCCTGCCGATTTCAAACAATTTCAAGTTGCCTTCAGAACGGTTTTTGTTCCATCGCACCGAATCCAGCACCCCCCCCAATATATTGGTACGCAAACAGGGTGTGTCGGGATTTATAGGATTTTGAACATACACAGCTTGAATATCGGGTGTAATGAGAGAAACATGGTCTTTAGAAACCATACTATTGTTCATTGTTTCTAAAAATCCCATGCCCACCAATAAATCCCTTAACCGTTCGATGAAACGCTGTTTGTGATCGACTTCAACGTCCAGAGTAATTTTTGAGCTGAGTCGAACAGGTATATTATCGTAACCGAAATGTCGGACAATTTCTTCGATGAGGTCAATTTCTTTTTTCAGATCCGAACGAAAGGTCGGAATGATCACACGGAGAGGATCATCGCCTTCAACTGTAAGATCGAGCCCTTTCAGAATGCGAATCACATCTGCGTCCGGGATCTCAGAGCCGAGTACCTTTGCGATTGCCGATTTTTGGATAGAAATTTCCCAAGATCGAATCGGTGAAGGATAATTATCGGCAACGCCTTTGGTGATTTTTCCTCCTGCGATATCTGATATTAATTTTGCAGCTCGATCGATGGCATAAACGGTATTGTTGGGATCGGTTCCACGCTCAAACCGTTGAGAAGCTTCGGTGTTTAATCCCAATCTTTTTGCGGTCTTTCGAATCGTCATGGGAGCAAAATAAGCACTCTCCAGAAGGATGTGACGCGTATGATCGGTAATTTCTGAGTTTACACCCCCCATAACACCCGCCAGAGCGACGGGCTTCTCACCATCACAGATGAGTAGATCTTCGGATGTGAGAGAGCGTTTTTCACCATCCAAAGTGATGAATGCCTCCCCCCTCCCGGCTTTCCTGACGATTATTTTACCACCTGAAATGAGGTTATAATCGAAACCGTGAAGAGGATGTCCCGTTTCCATCAACACATAATTAGTGATATCGACGACGTTGTTGATGGATCGGACACCTATAGACTCCAAACGTTTTTTAAGCCAATCGGGTGAAGGTGCGATTTCTACATCGCGAATGACACGGGCACTGTACCGAGGGCAAGCTTCTGAGTCCAGAATGTCGAGAGAGATCCAATCATCCACGATTTCTTGTGATTCGTGAATTAGGCAATCTGGTATTGAGAATGCCTCCCTCAGAATGACACTGATCTCACGAGCGATACCGATATAACTCAGACAATCAGGACGATTGGGTGTCACGTTGATATTGAGGACTGGATCCATTCCCATCGCAACCGTATGGAAATTTTCACCAATGGTGTAATCCTGTTGATTCAACACAAGGATACCATCATGATTATCGCCCATTCCCAATTCCCGTTCAGAACAGATCATCCCTTGGGAGTAAACTCCACGGATCGTCTTACCCTCGATTCGAAAATCTCCTTGCAGCACAGCCCCTACCTTTGCGACAGGGACTATTTGGCCCTCTGCAACATTGGGTGCTGCACAGACGATGGTGAAGAGACTGTCGCCGATATCGACCTTGCATATTTTCAATTTGTCAGCAGAAGGATGATTCTCGATTTCAATGACTTTCCCAACGACCACATCATTGAAATTGGGTCCATTGGATAGGATATCTTCGACTTCGAGTCCAATCATGGTCAGCTGATCGGCTAAATCTTCGGCCGAATGATTAAATTGGATATAATCTTTCAACCAATTTAGATTAATTCTCATCGATGGTATCCTTAAAACTGATGCAAGAAGCGAATATCGTTTTCATAAAACAGTCGAATATCGTGTATTTCATAGATGAGCATGGCAATTCTTTCGACACCCATTCCGAAAGCATAGCCCGTGTATTTTTCACTATCGTAGCCGACATATTGATACACTGCCGGATTAACCATACCAGCACCCGATATTTCCACCCAACCGGACCCTTTACACACCCGACAACCTTTTCCTCTGCACATGATACAAGAAAAATCGTACTCGGCACTCGGCTCAGTGAAAGGAAAAAAGCTCGGGCGAAACCGAATCTTCATGTCTGATCCAAGCATATTTTTGGCAAAAGTCTCGATCGTACCCTTGAGATCGGCAAAGGTAACATCCTCATCTACACACAATCCTTCGACTTGATGAAAGACGGGTGAATGGGTTGCATCAGGTGTATCCCGACGATAACAACGTCCTGGCGAAATGATACGAATAGGTGGTGGTTGCCTCTCCATAACCCTGACTTGAACCGGGGATGTATGGGTTCGCAAAACGATTTCATCCCCAATAAACAACGTATCATGCATATCTCGGGCAGGATGTCCTTTGGGAATATTCAATGCTTCAAAGTTATAGTATTCTGTCTCTACTTCAAGACCTGAGACGACCGAAAATCCCATCCGCCGGAAGGTCGATTTAATTTGCCTGAGTACAGTGGTTAAAGGATGATATCTTCCCACAGGCCATCGATTGCCGGGCAAACTGAAATCAATGGAAGGTTCCGTTATTTCTTTTTCAATGAACAGCGATTTCCGCTCCTGGACAGCCGTCTGGACATTTTCTTTTAGCGCATTGATCTCTTTACCCAAACTTTTTCTGTCCTCAAGCGGTAATTTCCCAACACTCTTGAATAAGTCGGAGATATTTCCCTTCCGCCCCAAATATCTGATACGCAAGGATTCCAATTCAGAATCCTTGCGAACATTATTCAAAGATTTCTCAAAATCCTCTTTGAGGAAGTTTACTTCTTTATGGATATCAGGAACAGCCATATGATTGTCTTGGTTATGATTTCTGAACACTTTCAACAATTTTCGAAAATGACATCGGATCTGTCACAGCCAGATCGGCCAAAACTTTACGGTTTAAGCCGATGCCCTTTTTATCAAGCATATGAATGAATGATGAATAATTCAACCCATGGGGACGGACCGCTGCATTGATCCGTGTGATCCACAACCTGCGGAAATCCCGTTTACGTGCCCTTCGGTCTCGATAGTAATAAAGCATCGCCCTTTCGACACTTTCTTTCGCGGTTTTTAATAACCGACTCTTACCCCCCCAATATCCTTTCGCCTG
>CAZYTI010000732.1:0-3221 GCA_964650065.1 uncultured bacterium | reverse complement strand
TTTTACTGTCTTTGATCCTTCCTAATTGCGCCTAACTCGACCGTTTACCGCGGGGTTTGCTTTATTATGTTTACCTTCCTTTCCCAACCAGTCCACCTTGATATTTCGCGCCGTCTGCAAACAAGCCCCAGCCCGTTAAAAAGCTGTTCCCGACTCCCGATGCTCTACCCACCCTCAGTCCCTGCTTCGCTTGTCGTCATAGCATGTTTATTTACTTTATATTTCTGGAGTGGTTCAATCACATGCTGCTACACGGCCTCCTGGCAGCTAGCGTTACTGGGCTCTCATTGGTAAACAAACATTTATTTTCATTGCTTACCAACTTTCAATCTTTAAGTCGCATCAACCTTATGTGTATAAACCCTAATAAGTTGTGACGGTAAAAACGATTCAGCAAACTCATTCCCAGCTTCCATTACGGCAATCACACCGATTGCAGCAAGATATGCGGGCGCAAGGTGCGAACCTGTTGAAGCCAGACTCATGAATTCCACAAGGTCTATTTCATACTCAGCACGGGGAGCGTGACCCTCTGTGTATCGCACTTTTGCTACATCTGAATCAAGCCAAATAGTTTCGTGTGCGATTGCATTGCGAATTTTAGGTCGAGCGAATCGGCATAATAGGTAAAACGGTCCGTCTTCACCCCCAGTGAGTCTATTGAACTGGTCTATTTTATTTCCATAAGGCGCGTCAAAAACACTTGTATTGATAATTTTACCGGTTGATGTCCGCCACAAAATGATTAGATATGATAGTAATCCGTTAGGAAACTCATTGTAAGCCTGAAACAGTTTACAGGATTGTTGCCAAATCAGCAAGCGATTATTTGATTGGGCAACCTCTCGAAAAGCAAGGCTTGCCTGTGCCAATGAACACCACCGCGGAAGTAGTGACGATTCTGGAACACCTTGATAATCTCCTATGAAACTGTGAAGAAGAGATAAAGCTACATCTTGGTTCTTGCGTTTGGCTTCTCTATAAGCACCAATGAGTAGCTGGCAGAAAAGACTACGAATTTGGGCGATTTTTTCATGGTTCTTGGATGTTTCTTTACAGAAGTCTAAGACAGCCCTGATCAGAACTGCAATCCCAGGTGGTAGTCGAGCATATTCATTTTGCGCCGCTTTAACAGATTCCCCAAACTTACCTTCAGTGGCCATTTCAGCCAACTGTTCAAGTAGGCGTTTATGAGTTTCTTTCATGTTCAATCGCTTCGTATCAGGTTTGGCAATCAGTTATCGCCTGTATCCGACTGGTTTGATGGTATCTTTTCCACCTCCCAATCGTGCCGATCAAGGACTGTTATGATGTAGATGTTATCCAGTTCAACTGAGCATTTTGGGTGGTGTTTTTTTATGAACCGCCATTTTTTTACTACTGCGTTTTTAAGTATCAGGTAAGTTCCAGAATCAGAAAGATCCACGACAACTGCTGACTCGATGAGGTTGGTCTGTAACTTAGGGTCTTTATGCCTCAAACTGACTTCAACACAGGTACCGACAAGCTTTAGATAGTCAGCTCTGGTTTGTAGCCGAACAGGATCGGATCGGTATGAGGCCATTATTTATTAACTCACCTTTTTTATTATACCCATCCAATGGGGATAGGCAGGGCTTCGTAATCCCGCTGTTCCCGTACTCCCTAACATATGCATCACTTATTGAACTCTGACAAAACATTTATTTCAAATTCAAGTCACATTCGTATAAATTTCATTTATAAAAAAGCCGACTCCACAAGACGCACTCCACCTCTTGAATTCGGCTTCTAATATTTTCTCCCCATCATGTTGCCTCCACTAAAGTAATTCACCTCTCCACACGAGCGGTGAAATCCCCTTAGCTGGTTGGCTTCAAATGTCTAAGTGTAACTGAAAAATAATACTTTGTGTCGAGAAATGCAAGTGGAATTCCGTGATGCAACTTTTACTCACTCGGCTCCGCCAGAATGCCTCTATTTGCGAAAAACTATGCCCTTAGAGGCTGTTTTATTTAAGATCTCTGGCTTAGGCATGGTTAGGTATGGCTATGTTCACATTTGTCACTCAAACACTCCATCTACGCACTCAACAGGCTATTCCGGCTCCTTCAACCTCATACTGCAATCCACAATTGTATGCCATCAGACCATTCCTGGCATTCTTTCAAGAAAAAAGGTTTCGGGTGGCGTTTATCCCCTACACGTCCACCAAATTATTTGAAGCCGGAGTGTTGATTAAACTTGTTGCTGAGATCCTTGGTCATACTCAGGTAACCACGACCGAATTGTACACCCACATCACCCCGGAATCGTTGAGGGTCATATTGATAAACTGTAATACGGTATAGTATTTGCGTAATCAATAGATAAGAAAGAAAAATCCATTGATTTTGGAGTCTGAAAGTGTTATATTGGAAAAAATAAGTCCCTTAAAAACACTTATATGCCTCACAGAATCAATCACGGAACTTCAGCCATCGATGACCATAAAAATATGAACCGGGGGGTAAAAAGGTTTTAGTGATGGATAAGTATTACCTATCAGATTTATTCTGTTTGGACCATGCAACTAAAGCCATCTTTATTCACAATTCGGAACCCGATACAACAAATAGTAGTGTAACAACAAGGCTAAATCAAAAATAATTCTAATGGAATTCAAAAATACTTACAGCTCAATAGTTATTGTCGGTGATGGATTTACTCATTCAGTATTCAATCCCTCTGAATTTAAGCGTATACTTGAAGAACCAGATAAAGAGCAACAAATTATATTGCCGTTCCTGTCTCGATTTATATACCCTGATTTACATTATAAAATTATCATCACATCTGATAATATAAATGTTGGATATTCAGGGGATGACTCTTTACCTTCAGATTTGAAGAAAATAGTCACAGGAATAATCAAAAATTTTGAAAACTTGAATATTACAACAATAGGTGGAATTGGAATTAATTTGAATGTTACGATCTCTGATGATGAAGTAGGTATGACCGGTTATGAATATTGTCGAAAAAATTTTTTGGCGATAGAGAACATCGAAGAACGCCTCGGTACTACTGATGTTCTTGCTAATACAGCAAAACTGATATACCGCCTTGAGACCATTAAATATAATGTGGATATTGAACCAAACTTTAAATCTGAAGGAAAATTTTTACATATAAAAATCAATGCACACCAAGATTGTGAGAATGTTGAGGATTTAGAAAAGTCATTAAAAAAATATGACAGT
>CAZYTI010000731.1:0-3223 GCA_964650065.1 uncultured bacterium | reverse complement strand
AGGGCGACCCTGGCGCCTTCCACCTGCCTCTTATCGCATTCTCCCCTCAGCTGCCATACCAGCTCTACGAGCTGGCCAACGCCTGTCGCGCCAATGGGGTGCCCCTTGGAAAGGAGCCCGCCGCTGGGATTCACGGGGATTTCCCCCCCCAGGGCCGTCACGCCTTCTACCGCCAATCGTCCGCCTTCCCCCTTGGGGCATAAGCCGAGATCCTCAACCGCCATCAGCTCGTGTGCTGAGAAACAATCGTGAAGCTCAATGACATCCAGGTCTTCAGGGCCGATCCCCGCTGTCTCGTACGCTTCCCCTGATGCGCGAATGCAGCCTTCCATGGTAGCCGTTCCTACACCTGTCTTACCTCGACCGGACGTAA
This sequence comes from uncultured bacterium, assembly GCA_964650065.1. Classification (GTDB taxonomy): domain Bacteria; phylum Zhuqueibacterota; class QNDG01; order QNDG01; family DSAB01; genus CAZYTI01. The sequence goes on along the minus strand of CAZYTI010000731.1, from coordinate 2,850 downwards.
AAATGGATGCCGCAACCCTCACAGGCTTGTTTGTGTATTGCCCGGAAACTTCTTCAGATGTCAGAACCAGGGCCGCAGCCCCATCTGCAATGGGCGTGCACTGAAGTACAGTCAGAGGATCGGATATCATGTCCGAGTTCAGTATTTGATCGAGAGTCAAGACCTTCTGATACTGGGCAAAGGGATTGAGGGCCCCGTGTTTATGGTTTTTCACCGATATCTCGGCAAGTTGCTCGGGGGTCGTGCCGTAGTCCTCCATATGGCGGTTTGCCATCAGAGCAAAAATGGCAGGAGCCACTACTCCCATATCAACCATCAGATTCGCGCCGTCATCCACGGGGATGAGACCCTTGATCTTCGATGTCATGTTCTCCACACCAATAACGAGAACCCGGTCATAAACCCCTGCTGCAACGGAAATGTAGGCATCTCTGAATGCAGCGGACCCGGCGCCGCATGCATTCTCGTGATTAAAGGCGGGAACTCCGGACACACCGATTACATCCAGGATTCTCTGCCCCGCATTCGGCGGGTGTCCCACATTTCCCGCAAAAGCCGCTTCTACTTCTTTGTGCTTCATTCCGGCATGTTTCAATGCACTCAGACATGCCTCGGACCCCATATCTTCAATAGACCGCTCCGGAAACTTTCCAAAGCGAATCATTCCAGCGCCCACAATCGATACTTTTCTCATTATTTTTACTCCCCTTTCAGCACCGCCGCCGACACCAGGTATGCCGAGACGGTTTCGTAAAAAATCCGGCGTTAGTCTCTCACGGGGCGATATTTATAAGCGATTACATCTTTCCCGGTTGAGAAATCCGTTTTGATCTTCCCAATGGTAATGGCCAGCGGCATTCCGATTCGGACCTCTTCGGGTTCACAATCCTCCAACTGGGCCACGACTTAAGATCATCACTTTCAGGGAGGGTCACAATGGCCATGATGTAGGGAAGATCGAAATTCGGATACCCCAGCCTGACAACTGTATAGGTGTTCAGGACCCCCTTCTCTCCAATGAGAACATCTTCCAGAGGCTCTTCTGACTCGCACTCGTCACAGAGTGTTCTTTTTGGAAAACAGATATCCCCACACGCTTTGCATTTGCCCCCAACGAGATGAGGCGTGTCGTCTTCGTGTTCCGGAAAAACAAAGACGCCCTCACGGATGGGGATTTCGTTCTCCTCCAAACCCGTCTTTTCCTTTTTCATGAGATTTTCCTTTGCGAGAAGATTTGACTCTGTGGGGGCTGGAAACACATCTAGGTCAGAAGAAGCCAAAATGCGAACGAATGTTCGTTTCTAATTATTTATAATAAACAAGAGCCTTTGTCAACTTCTTTTTGCAGGAATGCCTACAATTATTCCTTGGGGTAATTGCTCATAACATATTGTAATAAATTGGTTTTAGGAAAAGTTGGAGCATCATTTCCGTTGCTGTAGAGCATTTCTGTCGCAGGCAGGACTGGATGGAAGTTTATCTGCGAGTTGTTTTGGCAGGCACCGTATCGATGCACTCCTGGAGACGGCCCTGACACAAATATCCTTTTAAAATTAATATGTTATATTATAATGGGGCGGCAGGCACGAGAACGCCTGGCCAAAAATTGTTTCTATTGACAAACCGAACGATCGTTAGTAATATGAACGACCAATTCTCCGAAAGGGCCAAAATGAAAATCAAGAATCCTGAACTTATCAAGAAAAAGCAGCACCAAATCTGCCGTGGGGCCATGAAGGTTTTCAAAACCAAGGGGTTCCATGCCGCATCCATGAGAGAAATTGCCGAAGCCTGCCAGATCAGCCTTGGCAGCCTTTATGACTACATAGAAAAGAAGGACGATATCCTTTTTCTTGTTCATCAACACGGCCTGGATCAAATATACAGCCGCCTTCAGAAATGGGCGGGCCCACACTCAGATCCTCATGAACAATTTATCAATGTACTCAAGGAGCTATTCCGTATCTCCATCGACTTAAAAGATGAGGTTTTGTTTTTTTATACCGAAACAAAACATCTTGAGAAGCAGTATCTGAACGAGATCTTGCACCGAGACAGAGAATTATTGGTCTTTCTGGAATCCCTGATCAAGAAATGTGTTGATACCGGTACCTTTGAGTGCCAAAATCCGGCCGTCTATGCCAATATTATCTCCTTCCTCGGTGTGATCATTCCCATGCGCGGCTGGGACCTCTTCCCCAAAAATAGCGAGGAGGAGGTAATCGATGAACTGATTCGATTTATCGACTCCGCCTTGACCCCCGTTTTTAAACCAAACACCTCGAACAGTTCCAGAGCTCCCTCAACCGTTTCCGAAAATCCGTAATCGCGGACAGGTTGTTTGTTCAACGGCCTGGACCACGCGATTGTTGCCTGAATCAATAAACATGCCTGAGGAAGATCCCCCCGAGAAAGACCTCGCCATCGATCGAGTAATTTCCTGCCGGATCGTTCGGATCTTCCTTGACAACATATCGATGTTCCAGGATCTGTGCCTGAAACGCGGCATCGATGTTGATCGGCTTCCTTAACAGGCCCCAGGGATCATGGAAGCTCACCCCCACCCCGGCGGATATTCCATGCCTGTTTGAGTCTGCATAATTGTTGCTTCCCGTCTGGTCCGGAACCGGGCTGGGCTTGTAGAAATATCCCGAACGAACAGCAACGTGTTCGTTTATGGCGTACTCCACGCCCAGGCGCGGGACAAAGATATCTTTGAAATTGGGAGGCGGGGCATTGATCATGCTCAAGCCGATCCGAACGATGTCAGGCACGCCGAATTCATAAGTGGGCATTTGGGTCTTGGCCTTCGAGTACTCCATCCAGCGCTTGCGCGATTCCAGGTCCATG
>CAZYTI010000730.1:0-3231 GCA_964650065.1 uncultured bacterium | reverse complement strand
AATTTTCATCATGAACCTCATTGAACAGTGCTTCCCAAAGTTAAGGGTATTAAGCATAATTCCCTGGTAATCCAAATTTAACCCAATTTTCCATGGGACAATTTTCGATCATGAGTTTTACGCCTTTGTCCCCGGCATACTTGACCAAATCACGAAAAACCTGACCGATTTCTTTCATGTTTTCGGTAGGGGATTTATCGGGTCTGCTACCTACGAAAGTACCGACCAGTTTGACACCTAACAACGAAGCGGCATCTATCACTTTTTTCAAATGATTCAAATAACCTTGTCGTTTCGTTGGATCGGGATGGATATTATTATCATAATAGGCCATGGCCGAAATATCCATGGCATGTTCGTTGAACAATGCCCTTATCCGCTTTGCGTCATCCTCATCAAAATTGGCCACATCAATTTGCCTTGCCTGGTAATCCCGATCGGATTCCAATGGCCATGCGGCCAATTCCAGCATCTGGAATCCTTGTTCCAACGCCCATAGGACCAGATCCTCCATACCCACTTGAGGTAGACATGCTGTTAAAAATCCTAGCTTCACGTATCTCATCCCTTTCGGTTCGTTTTCTTTCTTAGTAAACATTCACTGGTAAACGCTTTTCATGATACTTCATCAAAAGTTAAATACGCCTCAATCTCATTTGTCATTTTTTCCATTCACCTTGCGGGTTCTTTCTATCATCGAATGAACATCGGGTAGATCCATTTTCTGTCGATGATGATATAAACTGAGGGCTGGAATCACACCCAGGGCTTGATATGCAGATTCCTGAGCTTTAAAATGAGGGTGAGACGGATGTTTGGTAAGTAGATGCGCCGTAAAACGTACGTATTTATTGAATAAATATGTTGATACAGGATGTATATTTCTCCAGTGCGTTTCTCCCTCCATGCCGTGAATATCTGGAATGCTGTCCAATCCATGGATTTGGGCCATGGGCTGGTCACGTAAAATATGCTCATGCATTCCTTCTCCCGCAAATAAAATATTCGGAAAATTATTCATTAAACGTCGGATATGTTCTCTCATACCGATAATAAAATTCGGTCCCCTGCTCACATTGAAGGCGAGTAATGTCTGATCTAAAAAAACACCATCTACTTTAAATTCATGGATAAGTTGTCCAAGTACTTCCAGTATCAAATCACTCCAAGCTTTTTCACCCGGATGAATATATGCAAAATAGGGCTCGGTTAACCAGTCGCCGTCAATATCAAGGCCCCAACCTTGGGGCCTTCCGAACGGATCAATGACTTGATATTTTTTAAAATCCTTGTATAGGGGATGAGAGAAGGCCATTCCCAGTACATTGGTATGGATCATAACGCGATAACCGAATTCATGTGCTAAATCGATGAGTTTTTTAAATTGTTTTTTTCCCCCACATCTTGGGCTTGGAGAATAATCAGGGATATTTGAATCGATACCGTTTCCCGCAAAACCAGGTAGATACACAAGCGTGCGATTCGGATGGTAAATTGCCTTCCATTCGGACAATCGATCGATCATTTGCTCAAAGGTATGCATGGGTTCAATCGACTCTTTTCTCGATCCCCATATTTCAAGGATGAAGTCGATGGACTTTGCCCACTCCGGATAATGTGGTTTTGCGTTTAAAGATATTAAATCAAAATTATCTTCCATCCAATTACGGTATTGATCCACAGCCGATTTCCAATCACCCTGAAAACAATCCAAATACCATTCAGCCACCAATTCATTTTTATTCAACGGCGCATCAGCTTCAAAACCCAATGTCAAGTTAAAATGATTATTTTCTTTCTGTACACGGAGTATTTTCATACGGGGTGCGGCATCCATCAGACGAAACCAGCATCCTCTGTTTCCCCGCATACCTATGGCAAACTGGGCATTCCACCAAAACGGATATTTGTAGGTCAATGTACAATCATCAGGCATGTTTCGAGAGATACTCTGCCCACCCAGTGCAGGTACAAAGATCTCATCAAAATCAAAACCCGCCAAAGTCCATTCAACCAGCCAGATCGGCTCATCGGCCTGCGCGTGCAATCGAAATTTTATTCCATTTTCTGTCGCTTCCATTTTCATTTCAGCAGAATGGTGATTTGTTTCGTCCCATCCCTTTATCACTATCGTATCATGCCCAGATGATATCGTTTGGGTATTGCTGATCATAAAGGGATCGGAAATTGACTTTGGTTTGCGAATCAATAGCGTTTGGCTGCCACTGTGGCAAAATATCATATCTCCCGGTTGACTAAAAACCGAGGTTGCCTGGAAGGGATCTCGTCCAAATGCGATTCTAATTCGTTCGCCGACGATGACCCTGTGCTCATTTTTTAAATCAGGTCTCGATTTCAATATTTTCGGTCTTTATGTTTTCTACATCCTCTTCCGGCGTTCCAAGCTGAAATATTACAAAATAAGAAGATTCGTCTTTTTCCAAGGGTAAACAGGCACCATGCCATATTCCCTTGTCGATAACCACTGCCTGCCCTACATTCACAATGAAGGCTTCACTATTGACCTCATCCTCCCCTTCCAGCAACACTGGTAATATAAAAGGTGCGTCGATGGGCATCAATATCTCAGGCGTTCGAATGTGGCGTTCCATACCTCGAACGATATTCTTGAATTGATTATAGACAGTACAATAACCGATTTCTGTTTCACCATCGATAAAATAATGTGAAATATTTGACCAGAATCTATATTGGGTATCTTCTGACGTAGGATCATTTACAGGTCTTGATACGAGCTGCCCGTACTTCTCAAAATTCTTTTTTGTAATTATTTGTGCTTTAATTCTCATATTATCAACTTATTCTCCTTTATTTCATGATTTGAATGATCGATACCGTACCTCCGGTGAGAGATAATTTTTTAATCATCAGGGCTTTCTCTTCTCTAAGGATATCGGTGAATTCACGGGTGTTGCCAAATACATCGGAGACCATTGCATTACCCGATAATTCCAGAGGAATTCTGATATCGATATCTTCTTTTCGGGTATCCTGGATGAGACTTTTGGGTTTCTCCGGACGTTTATCAGTCACGTTCGTCTGTAACCAAGCAACCACGATAACATCGCCGTCTTCTCTTTCAAAAACCAAAACCTTGCTGTCAGAATCTTCTTTTCGGATGATTCTCACTTTTTCGGTTATATGGCTGTATGGGGTAGAAAAAACTTGCCGAAAAAACACAAGGGATTTTTCTGATGGCTTTGGTTTATG
>CAZYTI010000729.1:0-3232 GCA_964650065.1 uncultured bacterium | reverse complement strand
GGCGATTCAGGTATATCAAACAATCGTCACCCAATTTTCGGATAACAGGCCGATTGCGGCAAAGGCACTATATCATATTGGGCTTTGTTATGAAAAACTGGGCTTGAAACAAGCACAAAAAGCTTTTCAAGAGGTTATTGACAAATATCCTGAGCAAAATGAAGCAGTCAAACTGGCTAATGAAAAACTTTCCCTTCTCTTAAGAGCCGAAGCCGTCATAAGAAAAGAAGATAAAGAATTCAATATCCGAAAGGTCTGGGAAGGCACTGGCGTGGTTCTGGGACCAATTTCACCGGACGGCAGGTTTATTTCCTATGTAGACTGGGAAACTGGAGATCTGGGGATATTTCATATTGCAACTGGTGAAATGAGACGTCTAACGACGAATAAAAGCTCATGGAATGAATTCGTTGATATTTCTTGTTGGTCACCGGACGGCAAGCAAATCGTTTACAACTGGTACCCCGAAAATGGAACCTTTTACGACCTCCGTGTTATAGGAATCGATGGATCAAACCCTCGTGTCCTGTTCAGCGATAAAAATTACATTTACGTTGAACCCTGCGATTGGTCGCCAGACGGAAGTAAAATACTGGCTTTACTCAAAAAGAAGGATAGAACCGAAATAACTTTGATATCAGTTGCGGATGGTTCGGTACACCCTGTTCTCGAAGAACCATCGTTTTGGCATTGGACGGACTTGCCTTCCAAAATGAAATTTTCACCTGACGGAAAATTTATTGTCTATGATATACGCCCGGAGGGAGACTCACGAAATCATGATATTTTCGTTTTGCCAGTCGCAGGAGGGCACGGGATGCCATTAGCCAAACATCCGGCTGATGATTACCTACTTGGTTGGACACCCGATGGCAAGCGGATCCTGTTTGCCAGCGCCCGGACAGGCACTTACGGCCTCTGGACCATCCGGATCTCGGGAGGAAAATCTCAGGGATATCCTGAACTGATCAACACCGATATAGGGGCAATTAGGTCCATGGGATTCACTCAGGAAGGCGCATTTTACTATAAACCACCAAAAGGGTACGGACACGACATCTATATAGCTGAATTGGATCCGGTAACCGGGAGAGTCATCGCTGCTCCAAAGAAAATAGTTAAACAGTTCGAAGGTATAAACATGACCCCTGATTTTTCGTCTTGTGGTAAATACCTGGCGTATGTCTCTTTACGGGGCCCTTTTTTCCAACGTACCAGTCAGACGATTGGTGGTAATGTACTCTGCATTCGTTCACTTGAATCCGGTAAGACACTGGAATTTTATCCTGAATTATCCAGGTTTGGCTTTCCCCGCTGGTCCCCTGACAACCTCTCCGTCTTCCTCCCTAACTGGGATTATAAGAAAAACCAGATGGGGATTCACCAGATCGATATCCAGAACGGCGGGGCCAACCCAATTGTAGTTACTGAATATGGACTGCTACATGGTCATGCGTTATCTCCAGACGGCAATTTAATCTTTCTGGCTCGCAGCGACGAGGATAGAAAAGTGTGGAAGATCATGGTCAAAGATCTCAAAAGCGGAATCGAAAAAGAACTGTACCACGTTGCCGGAGAGAAGATTTACTCAATGTCCCTATCTCCTGACGGGCAGTTATTAGCTACCTTATCTAGAGAAAACACTGTAGATTCTAACGATATTTTTATAAGAGTTGTTACAACCAGCGGGGGAGAAATTAAAGAACTTCATACATTGAAAGAAGCATCGAGGCACCTTACATGGACATCTGATGGGAAATACATTCTCTTCAGTAGTATTAAATATGGTTTATGGCGAATTTCTGTGGAAGGTGGAGAGCCAGAAAAGCTTCAAATTGAGATGAGTGGTGAGATGCAAAGTCTGACTGCTCATCCAGACGGCAGACGAATTGCATTCTCCTCGGGAGGTTCAGTTAAAAAAACTGTAGAAGTCTGGGTGATGGAGAACTTCCTGCCTAAGGAGACAAAATAACGTATTAAAACTTCGGAAGAATTTATAACCAGCAAAGGCGCAGAGACGCAAGGTATTAAAAATTAAATCATATCTATGAATATTCGTTCAATGAATGAATAAAGGTGTACTTCGAGCGGAGTGAAAGTAGATCGGAATCCAGGGTGAATAATTCCGATCCCGTGGAAGCGGCCAGGTGAATGTATGATGCATCATAGGCACTTAAATTTTCCTCGAAAGCCATTTTCAATATGCCGTGTTGTTCCTGCGTGCCAGGATCAACACTAGTTTTAGGGACTTCTTTCAAAAATAAAAGTGTCTTCTGTCCAGTCGCTGCATCGATACGTTTTTGATTAACGGTATTCTTAATCACATTGATAATTTCATACCACCAAAGGCTGGGGACGAGCATTTTTATTGACTGATTCAGTATGTCTTTGAGTGTTTGCTCGGCGTAAGAGGATGATTCATCGGGTAAAAACCAGGCACAGGTTGCAGAGCAATCGAGGACGATGATACGGTTCATCGTTTTCTTCCTTCGTTTACAAGATCTTTCAAAGGTTGATCCAATGGTTTTTGACTTTCTCGGATGTCTCTAAAACCCTTTATGATATCTAAGTTCCCGGAAGGCTGATCATTTTCATAAGGGATCAAGCGAGCGATATTGCGGTTTCTTTTCTGAATGATAATCTCTTCATGCAGGTTCTCGACGTCACGTAAGAGTTCACTCAGCTTTGTCTTGGCTTCAAATGCACCCACGGTTTTCATATTTTGATTCCTCACAATAAACCAGTTTAACAGACTGGTTGTATGGTAGGTAATTTTTTTATCAATTTCAAGAGAAATTTGATTTATTAAACAGCTCCGATTAAAAATACAAACAATCTGAGTTGAACCTTTAAATTTTGATTTGTCAATTTTCGTATTTATATTTTACTCTTGTTTAGGTACGATAATAACGTGCCGGTTACCATGTAAGTAGCCGGCACGTTTATGTAGCTTCTAAAATGAAAGGTGTCACTATGATCCGATACGGCATCCTCGGCGCTGCCCGAATCGCCAGGGCCTTTGCCCGGGAGAAACTTGAAAATGCGGAGATCTCAGCTGTGGCCAGCCGGGATCTCGGGAAGGCGAAGACCTTTTCGGAGGAGTTTGGCATACCCACAGCCTATGGGAGTTACGATGCGCTGATCCGGGACGAATCCATCGATGCCGTATACATCCCACTGCCTCACCATATGCATCATGAATATACCATCCGCTGTGCCGAGGCGGGTAAAC
>CAZYTI010000728.1:0-3233 GCA_964650065.1 uncultured bacterium | reverse complement strand
ATATTGCCGGTGTTGGATTGGCGCTTTTCATGGGAGGACCGGCAGCCCTGTTTTGGATGTGGGCAACGGCATTTTTCGGCATGACGCTCAAATTCGTTGAATGCACCCTCTCCCATAAATATCGGGACGTGGAATCGGACGGGAGTATTGCGGGCGGTCCCATGTACTATATGCAGAATAAATTAAACATGAAATGGTTGGCAACAATTTTTGCCATTGCGACGGTGATTTGTACTTTTGGTACCGGGAACCTACCTCAAATCAACAACATCGCGGTATCCATGGAGACGACTTTCAATATCACGCCCTGGATTACCGGAGGTGTCTTGTCGGTGATTCTCACTTTGATCATTATTGGGGGCATCAAGCGAATCGCCAAAGTGACAGAAAAAGTCGTTCCTTTTATGGCGATTATCTATATTATTGGGGCATTATCTGTCATCCTTGCCAATCCTGGAAATATTTTAGAATCTTTTGGATTTATTTTGAAAAATGTATTTACCGGAACAGCGGCCATGGGGGGCTTCATCGGTGCTTCTTTTGCTTTTGCTCTGACCAATGGGGTGAGCCGCGGTATTTACTCCAACGAGGCGGGACAGGGTTCGGCTGCCATCGCCCACTCGGCTGCCAAGGCCGATGAACCCGTATCTGAGGGCATGGTCTCCATCCTCGAACCCTTCATCGATACTTTGGTGATTTGTACTTTAACCGGATTGGCCATCATGGCCTCCGGCATCTGGATGGATAAAATGCACAACACATTTCAACGGGCCGATCTCGACATTGTGCAGGGCGTCTGGAATCAAGACGATCCCGAGCATATCGATCCTTTGAAGGTGCATTTGAATCAGGGTGCAGACGATCGCATCCAGTCCTATACGGGAACGCTTCAAGTCGTCGATGGACAAATCATCGGTGACCACTTTGTGACGGTGATTCATGCTCGTTGTATTGCAGAAGATGTCCGATTTCTGAAGGATGGTGAGCTCTTCTCGGGAGATTTGCAAATCGATGCAGGGAAGCCCGAGGATAATGCGATAGAAGTCGAGGGGAAATCACTCATTCATAGTGCACGGCTGACCACAGAAGCTTTTAAGATGGGTTTTTTCGGAGATTTTGGAAAATATATTGTTTCGATCGGTCTCCTGCTCTTTGCTTTCTCCACAGTGATCTCGTGGTCCTATTACGGAGACAGGGCCATTACCTATCTCCTTGGGCTCAAATTTGTCTTGCCGTACCGTGTCGTCTATATCATTGGATTTTTCTTAGCGGCCCTTGCGGATACCACGGTTATCTGGACGTTTGCCAATATTGCCATCGTGATCATGGCCATACCGAATCTTTTCGGCATCATTCTATTGCATAAAGATATGAAGCAATCCATTGCCGAATATTGGGTGAAATTCAAGAAGGAATATCCGGAAGATGCAAAGAAGATGAAATTGAAGTAGGCGGATAAGTACTGGTCACTGGCTACTGGTTACTGGCGCCTGGTCAAGCTTTTACCCAGCAGCCAGGGGACAGAGTCCAGAAACATCATAACTTTCACACTATTTATACTCGGGGAAACTTGACTCAAGATTCAAGTTTTTATGAATAAAAGGTTTAATAAAAGGACATATGGATATGGATAAAGAGCGAGGCAGTTTTACTCGGGTTGGGTTTATCCTGGCTGCGGCGGGTTCGGCCGTGGGTCTGGGTAACCTGTGGAAATTTCCCTACACGGTCGGTGAGAACGGGGGCGGATTGTTTGTGATGGTTTATTTGTTGTCCGTCATCATTATTGCTTTGCCGGTCCTCATTGCCGAGATTACCATCGGTCGTTATACAGGAAAGAATCCTGTAGGTGCCTTCAATGCCATCAAACCGGGGAGTCCCTGGAAATTGGTTGGATATTTGGGCGTTGCCAGTGGATTCATGATTCTTTCATTCTATGCGGTGGTGGCCGGTGCGACTTTAGGATACTTTTTCAAAGCGGTGACCGGACAATTCAAGGGGATGACTGGGGATGCCGCGGGGAGCATGTACACGAATTTTACATCCAATTCATGGCTGCAGATTTTTCTCTTGGCCGTTTTCATTCTCCTCACCGTTTATGTGGTTTCTCGGGGTGTTTCGGGAGGTATTGAGAAATTTTCAAAAATTCTCATGCCTGCACTGTTTTGCATTCTCATCTTACTACTCTTTCGGTCCTTGACTTTGAAAGGGGCATCGAAAGGCATTGAATTCTATTTGAAACCCGATTTAAAAGCATTCACACCCAAACTCATTATCGCGGCCATGACCCAGGCTTTCTTCAGTTTAAGCCTGGGTATGGGAACGATGATTACCTACGGTTCATATGTCAGTAAAAAGGAAAATCTGGCGACATCCTCCGGATGGATTGCCCTTTTCGATACCGGCATCGCCATCTTAGCCGGATTCATTATCTTTCCGGCCATTTTTTCTCAAGGGATGGACCCGGCCCAGGGCTCCGGTGCCATGTTCAATGTCTTGCCCGTTCTTTTTGCCAAGATGCCTGGAGGTGTTATTTTTGGTCCCCTTTTCTTTTTACTTCTTTCCATTGCAGCTTTGACATCGACGATTTCTATCCTGGAAGTCCCGGTCGCCTTTGCCATTGATGAGAAGAAATGGAACCGGAAAACCGCAGCTATAATTATTGGCTCAATGGCCTTTTTAATAGGTATTCCTTGTGCATTATTTTCGGGATTTATGAATTTATGGGTGCAGATCTGGGGCGGCTTGGCTCTGAGTATCGGTGCACTCTTCATCGCACTTTTTGTGGGTTTCGCCTGGAAAACATCCAATGCCCAGAAAGAAATGAAAGAGGGTGCAGGCGAATTACGATTGGCGCCTATATGGGCGGTGGCCATCAGATTTGTGGCTCCCATTCTCATCCTGTTGATCCTGTTGGGGAGTTTTATGTAAACCATTCTATCCGTTATTCATCATGCATTCAAGTTAGGCCCCTTCTGCAGGTTTTGAAGAAGGGGCTTCATATCATCGGCAGTCAATATCATACAGCGCATTGGATGGATCCAATGGTGAAAGGAAAAAATCCAAAACCTTTTGGCTCAATCCCCGCTTACTTATGGACACTTATGGCGCTTGTCCTGGGCATCGGGATAGGGGGTCTATTCCCTGGAACATTCGCATCAATTGCTTCAGGTACGACGGCTGTTATTCAATTTATCGTGCTATTCGTACCCATCCTGATTTTTGCCGCATTGAGT
>CAZYTI010000727.1:0-3238 GCA_964650065.1 uncultured bacterium | reverse complement strand
GAGTAACTGGAAATCATTTTCAATAAAACATCGTGAATCCGGTCCTGGATGTAGGGGGCCGTGTCTCATATATTAATACCCCTGGGTTGTGCTTTAAGTTCAAAGAATCGTTGACCCAGGAGGAGGCCTCCCAACGTACCCCCGGATCCCGTGGGTAAAACGATGGTGTCAATATTGAGTTCCAGATTTTTTAATTGTTGAGAAATTTCCTCGGCAGCCCGGATGTAACCGAAATAACCGATTTCATTGGAAGCACCCTCAGGGATGATGTAGGGTCTTTTACCCTTTCTTCTGAGGTCTTCTGCGACTTGAGCCATAATGGTGTTCACATCTTCATAATCTTCTTTTGTGATAAATTGAAACTGTGCGCCTACCAGGCGGTTCAGGAAAAGATTTCCCTCGAATTCCGAAGGGGGATCACCTCGAAGCATGAGAAACGATTCCATGCCGACCCTGGCGGCAGTAACGGCGGTTGCCCTGGCATGGTTTGATTGAATGCCCCCACAGGTGATGAGAATATCCGCTTTCCGGTCCAAAGCCTCGGCCACTGAGAATTCCAATTTTCGGATTTTATTACCGGAAAGACCGCAACCGGTTAAATCGTCCCGTTTGGCGTAGATGTCCGGACCGTCCCATTTTTCCGATAGTCTTTCGAGTTTACTGATGGGGGTGGGAAGATTGGCCAAAGGGATGGATTTGGGGTATTGAAGTGTCATATTAAATCTCCTCAACTTACTTACCACGGACTAACACAGAATGACACAGAGAATGAAAAGATAGAAGATGAAGTCAGAAAAGTGTTCGCCGTGCGATTGTGAAACATATGGCTTAAGCTACTAAAATTATATTTGGTTAGCAAGGGAAAAAGAGGGGTCTTTCTCAAGGGATACAAAAAGTGGTCGATTTGCGTCCACCCAACATGAAATTGAAAGCAGGCTTCACACCGATTGGTCCTGAGGTTAGATATGTATAGGCTTAAGAAACAATAATTAAGGTTTTTGGGGATAGTATGATTTTCTTTAGTTACCATGATAAAATCGAGTGTGGTATGAGTTTTGCCTTTAGGTATCATATCAAAAATTATCCTGATTTTAAAATTTTTGGGTCTTGAGGAACAGGCGATATGAAAACCGTGGGTTCGGTTAAGAAATTATTTTTGGTCATGACTATATATTGGATTGGCCTGGTTTTCATCAAGTCCGCATCGTGTCAGCATATTTTCTATATAGAGAAAATTCGTGGGGGTTTTGCATTGATCAATGGGGGAACCGATGATGGTATTCAACAGGGCCAGGATTTTTATGTGATGAGGCGGGCCGGAACCCAATTGGTTGACATCGGAATTGCAAGGGCTCTCAGAGTTGAAGATAATCGTGCGGCAGTTCGACTCGTCACGAAGAATGAATCCAAAAAACTTCGTCCTGGAGATATGATTTTCGAATCCGAGCGTGATTTAAGGTTCTATAAATCGGGTTATGGCCCCGAGGGTTTTCGGGGGATTTATTGGGGAACGGATATACGCATTCTGGAGGACATGGAGGATCTCTATCATACAGGCATCAGTTGTCATGGGATGGAATTTTATAATAAGTTAATCGAGATATCCAGGATCGGTGAAGTGGATTTCGATGGCATTGAATACAGCTTTGTCGATGATAAATTCGCCGGTGTTGTGTTGAATACAAATGGACTCGTCAATCTTGCCAAACTGAAAACGGCCTGTCTCAATACATTTGGACCCATGAACCGATCCGATAAAAAATTAAAACTATTTTACTGGAAAAGGCATAAAGCCATTATCTTACTCAAATATGATGAATCGACCGGGGGTGTATCCCTGATGATCGCGTCCAGAGAAATAAACGATCACTTAAGGGTGGCTCAGGCCCCAATGAAAGAATAGCACCTATTTCATACGAAACCCTCGAAGAGTTCATCCCCTCCCAAAGTCCTCAAAGTTTTACGCCTTATGTCCGAGGACTTTTCTTCGTTAAAGTTTTAAATTTTTTCCTTGCATATGTTTGTCCAAATGATTATCATCTTTTAGCTGATTTTAAAGTCGTATTTTATCAGTATCCTACCGTTCAATGGTTATCATACTGGTCTAATGTCATAATTTTAAATGTGTGATATGTCCGTCTTAAAATGATAGGTATAATCCATTCTATGAAAGAGGGAGAATCCCATGGAACGACGTCCATTTCTCAAATCTATCGGATTGGGTATCATCTCAATCGCGGTTCCAGGTTGTACTCGCAAGCATTCGGGTAAATGGAACTTAAAACAACCCAATATTCTTTTTATTATGACCGATGACCATGCGTCTCATGCCATGAGCTGTTATGGGAGTGTGATCAATAAAACGCTCAACATCGATCGGATCGCCAATGGGGGTGTCCGGTTTGATAATTGTTTTTGTACCAACAGTATTTGTGCCCCCAGCCGGGCCGTTATTCTCACAGGTAAACACAGTCATCTCAATGGTGTTCTGGACAACAGGAACCGGTTTGATGGAACCCAGCAGACATTTCCAAAACTTTTACAGAAGACCGGATACCAGACGGTCATGATCGGGAAATGGCATCTGAAGAGCGATCCCACGGGCTTCGATTACTGGAACGTGCTTCCGGGTCAGGGGCATTATTACAATCCCGACCTCATTGATATGGGCGAGAGAAAGCAGTACCCGGGATATGTGACGGACATTCTTACAGATATTACCCTTGATTTTCTCGAAAATAGGCGGGATAAGGAAAAACCATTTATGATGATGCTGCATCACAAAGCTCCCCACAGGAACTGGCAGCCGGCCCTCCGTCACCTGGACAAGTATGATGATGTCGACTTTCCGGAACCCGAAACGCTATTTGATGATTATACCGACCGCTCGGACGCAGCCCGGGACCAGGAAATGTCGCTTCGCAATCACATGCAGGAAGCGTATGACTTAAAAATGGATCTCCCCCCTGCGAGAATGACCGATGAGCAGAAAACGGCCTGGGAAGCGGCATATGGACCGAAGAAAGTCGCCTTTGAGAAGGCAAAATTGGAAGGGGATGCACTGGTTCGATGGAAATACAAACGTTACATGGAAGATTATCTGGGATGTATCGCTTCGGTGGATGAAAACATTGGCAGGGTTTTGGACTACCTGAACGATTCGGGCCTTGCCGAGAATACTGTAGTTGTATACACCTCAGATCAGGGATTCTACCTGGGTGATCATGGCTGGTATGAC
>CAZYTI010000726.1:0-3241 GCA_964650065.1 uncultured bacterium | reverse complement strand
GGTGCAGGAGTAAACGTGGTACTAACGTGGAGAATGAAAAATGAAAAACACAGTAAATCCTATGTCTGGGCGAAAATACTGGGCTGGTTTGCCAAAGAACAAGACAGCGAGTCATTCATCGGTGATGTTAAGGAATGGTACATGGAACTGATAGAAACCCGGGGGATAATCTATGCAAGATTGTGGTTTTGGTATCAGATAGTGAGATCGATATGGACATATTTGCAGTTTTCATCTTATTGGAGGATTGTCATGTTTAAAAACTATTCAAAAATCGCGTTTAGAAACCTTAAAAGACATATAGGATATTCTTTTATTAACATTGCAGGTCTTTCCATAGGCTTGACTTGTTCTATTCTGATTCTTTTATGGATTAAGGATGAACTGAGTTATGATAGATTTCATGAAAATTCCAATGAGATTTGCAGTGTTTTAATCGACTATGATAATAAAGGCACATATCAGAAGTTCGCGCATGGGGCTCTTCCCGCCGCTTTGAAGGAAGAAATACCAGAAATAGTAAATGCCACTAAATTGGCTCCCCTGTGGCCTCTTGATAAAAATCCAATAAGATATGGAGACAAAAGTTTTGTTATGACTGGGAGCGTTGCCGATCCGGCTTTTTTCGAAATATTCACCTTCCCTTTTATCAAAGGCGATCCGCAAACCGCCCTGTCTGAGCCGAATTCTATTGTTTTGACGGTAGAAACATCAAAAAAACTTTTTGGCGATGAAGATCCGCTAAATAAAACTGTTCAGTTCGAGATATGGGGGGGATGGTCAAGTGTAACAGTATCAGGCATTTTAGAAGATTTTCCGTATAATTCAAGTATTAATTATGACTTTGTAATTCCCTCTTCCTTAATGAAGAGATTCAGGCAAAGTTGGGATAGCTGGGATGATATTTGTTCTCCGGCATATGTGCTGCTGCAAAAAGAGGTTTCATACAAAGTTGTAAATGAGAAAGTAAAAGATTTAATTTTACACCGTCATCCGGAGTCCAAATTCACCGTACATCTGCACCCACTTAAAAAAATACGCTTGTATAACTATTCCGGCGGGGGTGCAATAACCTATGTTTATATTTTTTCCTCTATAGGGATATTGATCTTAGCCATAGCTGTTTTAAATTATATGAACCTTTCCACGGCTCGTTCTGTAAACCGCGCCAAAGAGATCGGTATAAGAAAAGTTGTGGGATCCGATCGTTCACAGCTCATTAAACAGTTCCTGGGTGAATCAATTATCGTAACTGTTATTGCATTAATTCTTACAATCTTATTATTAAAATTGCTGCTTCCTCCTGTTAACAATTTATTGAAGAGTCTACTAAAACTTGTTTATTCCGGGATTACTATATTCAGCTTAATTGGAATTACGATTTTCACGGGTGTTATCTCCGGTAGTTATCCCGCGCTTTTTCTTTCAAATTTTAAACCAGTAAATGTTTTAAAAAATAATATGAAATCCGGTTCTAAAAGTATCGTATTCAGAAAATCCCTTGTTTTAATTCAATTTACAATTTCAGTTTTACTGATGGTTTATGCTGCGATGGCCAACAAACAGTTAAAATACATAATAAATAGAGATTTAGGTTATAATAAAGAGTGTATATTAAATCTAGAAATGAGAGGAAATTTTCGTCAAAATTGGCCGGCTATAAAACAGCAGCTGCTAAATGATCCAAACATACTTTATGTTACTGCTGCGAATACTTCGTTTATAAGCGGTGAGAAATCAACCAATTCAGTAAGCTGGGAAGGAAAAAGTGATGATGAAGAGATTTGGATGGAATGGTATCCGGTTGACTACGATTATTTGAAAACGTTCGATATGAAAATGGCAGAGGGCAGGTTTTTTTCAGATGACTATTCAACTGACGCAATGGAGGGGATCGTATTAAATGAGGCGGCAATTAAAGCTATGGGAATGGAATCTCCGATAGGGAAACGATTCGACTGTTACATCGGCAATGAGTCCCGGCAAGCTAAAATTATTGGAGTCGTTAAAGATTTTAATTTCCGCTCTCTTTATAGTGAAATAAAACCTGTCATTTTTGCTGTAGCTCCGTGGTGGTATAATGAGTTTTACATAAAATTGAAACCCGATAATTCCGACATTTTTGGGACTATACGTTTTATAGAAAGTAAGATAAAGGAATTTGTTCCTGATTATCCATTTGAATACAGCTTTATCGATGAAGATATTGCCCGGCTTTATATAAAAGAGCAACGCGCAGGAATACTCGTTAAGTATGGAGCTTTTCTTGCAGTTTTTATTGCTTGTCTCGGGCTCATCGGTTTAGCATCTTATGATGCAGGGCTTAAAACTAAGGAAATTGGGATCAGAAAGGTACATGGTGCTTCTCTGTCCGGCATTGTTTTTCTAATGGTTAAACCATATTTGAAATGGATATTTCTAGCAAATTTAATTGCCTGGCCGATAGCTTATTATTCAATCAGCAAATGGTTTCAGAACTTTGCCTACCACACCAATACTAATTTATGGATATTTGTTATAGCCGGCATGATAGTACTTTTTATTGCTTTAATCTCAGTATGCTATCAGGTTATAAAAGCAGCTTTGGCTAATCCTGCAGATTCCTTGAGGTATGAGTAGGTTTTTATCATTCTATAACTACAGAAATGGAAGGATAATCCATGATTCCTTTATCAAGAAGAGAAGAACAGGTTTTATTATCGATCTGGAATTTAAAAGATGATGCTTATTTAATATCCATTAAGAAAAATCTGACTTTCCTGACCGGTACGGAATGGTCCCTCAGTGCGGTACAGAAACCGCTTCTCCAGTTGGAACGAAAGGGATACATCACGACCTATATGGGGGAAGCCTCTGCCAAACGGGGGGGAAGGCGGAAGAAGATGAGTCAGATATCAGAGGATGGTGTGGAAGCATTAAAGTCTCTGAAAAAAGAACAGGATGTGCTATGGCAACAGTTCCTGGACGTGGAATTTAAAGTCACCTGACATGATGAAAAGAAAAAAAGGCCAATCTCGTAAACTCGGTGAGAAAATCCTGAGATGGCTCTAAAAAACTTTTTTACCACAGATTTTACAGATTAACACTGATTGTTTCTATTATAGTTATAAATAATAGTTCTGTGAAAATCTGTGTAATCAGTGGTTTTTAGATTGGACTCATGAATAATTTTGGCTAAACCCTCCACCGGAGGGTTTTTTAATAAACCTTTTATCACGATCACAACTTGAGTCTTGAGTCA
>CAZYTI010000725.1:0-3242 GCA_964650065.1 uncultured bacterium | reverse complement strand
GATCGGTGATAGTCCATCGGGTGCTATTAAAGGGGTCAAACGGTATTGGGAAAATACCGGATATCAAGCACTTTCAGATCAGACAGGCGCCAAGCTGATCAATTTTGAAGCAGGGGGGACGGTCATTCGTGAAATAGGTGGTGAGAAATATCATCTTGCACGTGCTCTTTTTGATGCAGATGTCGTGATTAATCTCCCAAAGTTCAAGACACATGGGTACACCCTCTACACAGGGGCCATTAAAAATTTATATGGTGGGCTCCCCGGTTTTCAAAAATCGAGATTTCACAAACAATACTCACATCCGCAGAATTTCAGTCGGATTCTGGTGGATATTTTCTCTTTGATTCGATGTGCTTTTCATCTTATGGATGGCATTTTAGGCATGGAGGGGAACGGACCGGCCACGGGACATCGGCGTGATGTGGGTTTGATTCTGGCGAGTGAAAATGGTGTCTCTCTCGATGCAGTGGCGAGTCATATCATGGGTTTTAAAGAAGGGGAAATCGATACGATTCGAATCGCAGGAGAACGGGATTTGGGTGAGGTTCGGTTGGAGAAGATTTCGGTCCTGGGTGAGGCGTTGGACTCCGTGCGCTTGGATGATTTTGCATTGCCTTCGAATCGTTTGGTTCGGATGATCCCCCAATCCCTGGTCAGGTTGCTGGGGCAGTTCCTCTGGGTGCGTCCCAGGGCCGACCTGAACAAATGTACCGGCTGTGGTGTGTGTGCCAGGAGTTGCCCTGTCGAGGCAATACAGATGATCGGGGGTTCACCAGACGTGAATTATCACACCTGTATTAATTGTCTCTGTTGCAATGAATCGTGTCCCGAGGGGGCCATTTTTCAACAAATGAGCTGGTTGGCGAGGAAATTGGGGTGATGCCAGGACTTCAGTGATTTACCACGGATTTTCACAGATGAACACTGAGATACAATACAATGGAATTGTTTAAAGCTGATCCTAAATAATCAAAGGAAAAGAAAAACTAAAAAGATTTTCGAAAGAGGATGGAAAATATGAGCAAAAACGAATCAACTCCGATGCCGAATTTTATTCGGAATATTATCGAAGAGGATCTGAAGAATGACAAAAATGAGGGTCGGGTGCACACCCGATTCCCACCGGAACCCAATGGATATTTACATATTGGTCATGCCAAGTCCATATGTCTTAACTTTGGTCTTGCAAAGCAATATAACGGTTTATGCAACCTTCGATTCGATGATACCAATCCCATAAAAGAAGAAGATGAATATGTCTTATCAATAAAGGAAGATGTACGGTGGTTGGGCTTCGATTGGGCCGATAGACTCTACTATGCATCCGATTATTTCGAGCAATTGTATTCGTATGCCGTACAACTGATTAAGCAGGGGAAAGCATATGTCTGTGACTTAAGTGCAGAGGAGATACGACAGTATCGCGGTACCCTGACAGAGCCGGGGAAGGACAGTCCATTTAGAAATCGTTCAATTGAGGAGAACTTTGATTTATTTAACCGCATGCGGAATGGGGAATTTCCAGATGGCTCCCGTGTGTTACGGGCGAAAATCGACATGGCTTCTCCCAATCTGAATATGCGAGATCCTGTTATGTATCGCATTTTACGGGCCACGCATCACCGTACCGGGGATACATGGTGTGTCTATCCTATGTACGATTGGGCTCACGGTTTGGAAGACTCCATCGAAGGTATTACTCATTCCGTCTGTACTTTGGAATTTGAAGATCATCGCCCTCTTTATGATTGGTTTTTGGATGAATTGCGTGTCTATCATCCTCAGCAGATCGAATTCGCGCGACTCAACCTCAACTATACAATAATGAGTAAACGTAAGTTACTCCAGCTCGTTGAGGAGGGTGTGGTGACAGGATGGGATGATCCAAGAATGCCCACAATATCGGGTTTGAGAAGACGTGGTTATACGCCGGAATCGATCAGAAACTTTTGTGAACGAATTGGTGTGGCCAAGAGGGAAAGTCTGGTGGATGTGTCATTATTGGAACATTGTCTCAGGGAGGATTTAAATGTCCGTGCACCCCGTGTCATGGGTGTGTTGAGGCCCCTTAAGGTCATCATCGATAATTATCCAGAGGATCAGGTGGAAGACTTGGATGCCATTAACAATCCCGAAGATCTTACTCAGGGAAAGCGGAAAATACCGTTTTCAAGGGAAATTTATATCGAACAGGAAGACTTTCGCGAAGATCCACCCAAGAAATATTACAGGTTGGCCCCGGGTCGAGAAGTAAGATTGCGATATGCTTATTTCATTACCTGTACCGAAGTTGTTAAAGATGAGAAGACAGGGGAAGTCATTGAACTGCATTGCACATACGATCCTGCAACAAAGGGAGGAGATGCGCAGGATGGACGAAAAGTACGAGCAACGCTTCATTGGGTATCCGCTTCCCACTCATTGGAAGCAGAGGTTCGATTATACAACCATCTTTTGACTGTGCCTAATCCTGGCGAGGAGGAGGGTGATCGTGATTGGAAAACGTATATCAAGCCAGACTCACTGGAGACGTTAACGACATGTCGGATAGAGCCTGGTCTGGCGGTTGTGAAACGGGGGGATAAATATCAATTCGAGAGACAGGGTTATTTTTGTGTCGATCCTGATTCGACGAAAGAGAGACTCGTATTTAATCGAACAGTGGGATTACGGGACACGTGGGCAAAAATAGAAAGAATGCAAAAATTGAATACGCAGCAAGATGAAAAAAGGGGAGAAGGAAAAAAAACGGTATTCAAGGAGGATGGAATGATTAGCGATATGAAAAGTACGGATATTGAACCCATAAAGGACGAGATTACCATTGATGATTTTTCAAAAATCGATCTCAGGGTTGGGATCGTGCGTCAAGCCAGTCTCGTGGAAGGTGCAGATAAACTGATTAAGCTGATCATTGATATCGGCGAGGAACAGACACGACAGGTATTTGCCGGTATCCGATCTGCTTATGAAAACCCAGAAGAACTCGTTGGAAAGCAGGTGATCTGCGTTGCCAATTTGAAACCCCGCCAAATGAGATTCGGTCTTTCACAGGCTATGATCTTGGCAGGTGTCGGCGATGATGAACGTCTTGGCATTGCGATTATCGAGAAGCAACTCTTCCCGGGTGATAAAGTCACTTGAACAACAGGAAAGGGGATGATTATGCTCGATCTGTTTAAAAATGTATTTGGGGAGAACGCGGAAGCGAAGAGGGGAGATTTTGAAAATGTGGAGCC
>CAZYTI010000724.1:0-3254 GCA_964650065.1 uncultured bacterium | reverse complement strand
CCTAAGGCCCTCGAGTTTTATGGACGTGCCGTTCTTTATGGACCACCCGAAAACAGGGAACATGCCATTCATTTTCGAACCGACACCATCACAATGGAACCCAGTGTCACCGGATTCACATTCAATACTCAGGAATGGATCTCGCCGGGGTCAACGTATACTTTCATCCGGCCGAAATTTCCGACCAACGAGTATTCGCCTTTTCAGGGATTACAGGGAAAAGTAAAGGAAGTGACCATCACAGATGCCTGGGCACTCAATGAAAACAACGTCCGTTTTTCCATCGTTCTTGGAGAAACCACAGCGTCCAGGTAAACCGTTGATCACACGAAGCACTCGCCGCGTCTTCTAAAGACCCGGCTTTCGGGTTCTACTCATATTTTTTACTTGCATTTTGCAATTATCTCATTAAATTCATAAGTGCTTGTGAGAAGAGCAATTGCAGAAACAGGAGGAATGCATCCTTTTTTAAGCATTAGGGGAGATAAATCCCTGATGCAACAACGGATCGACATTACCGTAAATTACAATATCCGTCATCTTGATATCCAGGGACATGGGTGACCCCATCTATCGACTGGGGATATAAGGATTTCAATTCCGTAGAGAAATATCAGATTATAAAACGAGGAGAACGTATCATGGGATCATTATGGGAAGACATCAAGAAAACCGTCAAACAGGGTGTTTCTGTTGCAGCTGAAAAGACCGAGGAATACACTAAAATAGGCAAGCTGAAGGTAGAAATTATGAACATGAAACGCAACCTTGATAAGACCTTCGCTGAACTGGGCCAGGAAGCATATACCAACCTGAAAGGATTAAAAAAGGGTGGTCTGACTAAAAATGAGAAAATAACGGAATTATTGTCCAAAATTGATGACCAGAAGGCAGCGTTAAAAGGTAAAGAAGACGAAATTGAAGCCCTGCGACAGGAAGATTCATCCCAAAGCGATGAAACACCAGAAACTGAGGTACTTGAAAAATCCAAGGATACGAAAAAGAAAAAAAAATAAACCGGATCTGATCAAAACGTGAATAAAATTAAATCGAAACGACCACACTTCCAGAGTCAATTTCTGGGAGTCGTGGTCTTCATTTTATTTTACCGCATATCACCTCTACCGGCACAGGCATTCGATTTAGAAATTTTTTCACCTTATCGTGACAATCCCACGCCTCGTTTTAAAATCGAAATCAGACACCTACCCATTTCCTGCGTTGCTGTTGGGGATCTCATGATGGGAGCCAGGGCGCTGTCGGTGATCGCCTCCAGGGGACCGGCTTACCCTTTTGAAGCGACCCGATCGATTATCAATGCCGCGGATATAGCCATGGCCAATTTAGAAGCCCCCTTTACACGGGGGGGTGAACCCTTCGACAAGACCTTTACATTCCGTGTCCCTCCTGAATTTGCCTGGGGAATTCGTGATGCAGGTTTCGACGTGATGACCCTGGCCAACAACCACATCCTCGATTTTGGTCCCGATGGCCTTATCTCCACTATGGACATCCTGGACAGTTTGGGCATTGCATATTGTGGTGCCGGCCTGACGCTACAACAAGCAGAGCAGGGAACCATCTTACAAAGAGGACATTGGAAGATCGGCTTTGCAGCGTATTCTCTCACCTATCCCGCCGAGTTTTGGGCCACATCGATCCGGAGCGGCACTGCATTTCCCGAGACCCATCGTATGGTGGAAAACATCCGGCAATTAAAGGGGAAGACCGACCTGGTGGTGGTCTCCTTCCATTGGGGAGCAGAAAAAAGAGAAACTCCCAAGTCTTATCAGATAATGTACGGTCATCTGGCCATCGATTCGGGTGCCGACCTTGTGATAGGGCACCATCCCCATGTACTTCAAGGGTTGGAAATCTACTAAGACCGGCTCATCGCTTACAGTCTTGGCAATTTTTCATTTGGATCTTACAGTCGAAGTGCCCGTGACAGCATTATCCTCCAGGTCCGCCTCGATCACAGGGGGCTCCTCATCGCTCAAGTAATTCCAATTTCCGTTTATAACTATGATGTCGAATTTCAACCCCGGATAATAAATGGACCCTCCCGCGAAAGCGTGATCCAGACCTTGAATCAACTTTCCCTCAGCCTCAACGGGGGGAAAAAAATTATTCGAGAATCGGGATTGATTATAGTTGAATAGGGATGATTCCATGGACCCATCTCAAACTATCGACCTGAAACCTCTATATACTGCGGCTCAGGTGCAGGAGCAGATCGACCGGTTGGTCGAGCAGATCGTGTCCGAATGGTATGGCGAAGAGCTGATTGTCATTGGTTTACTCAAGGGATGTTTCATGTTTCTATCGGATATGGCCCGAAAAATGCATAAAAACACTTTTCTTTTTTTCCAAATCCCGGCTCGAACTTCCTTTTATTTGCCGTGTTTAAAAGTGGATGAGATAATTTACTCGTGTGAACACAATCATTCAAATGAAAAAGGAGTATAGATGCAAGTCAGTGAACATGTCAATTGCAATATGTTTCCGTGTATCGATGTCAAACATGACCGTTATATGATTCCGGCCGTAGACATCAAACCGGCAACCGTCTCAATCATTATGATCTCCGAAGCCGCACCGGAAAATTCGAATGACTACTACTACGCGAAAGGAAACCCATTATTCCAGGAGACGACCGTTCAGGCATTCCAGGATGCCGGTGCAAATGTCTCGTCCATGCGGGATATCATTGAGCTGGGTATATATCTCACGACGGCCGTTAAGTGCGGAAAAACGGATTACGGAATAAAAGCAGATACCATTAAAGCCTGTTCCGTTTTACTGGAAAAGGAGCTGGAACTGTTCCCAAATGCAACGGCATACATGCTCATGGGGGACGTCGCCATCAAGGCGATGAACAACATTGCACGACGGGCCGGTGGGAAGCGAGTGATACCGGCAGGTTCGACGTATAAAATCCGGGGCAATGAATATTTTTTCCATGAGAAGCGAACCTTTCCGTCTTACCTTCAGGCGGGCCGCAGCTTCTTTATCGAGAAGAGCAAGCGAAGAATGATTGCAGAAGACATCGCGTCCGCTTTGAGTCTCCTGAAGTAATGCGCTTTATGACGATGACCAGAAGATGAATAATTAAACTTTGGTAAATTTTTCTAAGGTTGTAAACGGCTTAATGATTTATCAAATTTACGAAAGTCCAGTGAATAAATTATTACAAAAAATATCCAACCTCTATCAGGACAGCAAAGCACCCTACTTTCTGGCTACCATGTTGA
>CAZYTI010000723.1:0-3256 GCA_964650065.1 uncultured bacterium | reverse complement strand
GAATCCCTTATGTCAACACTGTAACCATTCCAATAACTTTCCCCACAGCATCTTCATGGCAAATTAAAACAGGACTTTCAATGTTATCCATTCTGTCCATCAAAGCCGAAAAATCTATAGGTGCTCTAGATAGGTAAACTATTTTGCCGCTGGCCTTTTTTACAATGGGGATTCCTGCTGAAAAATCCCATAAGGCAGGGGGGCCTATGATTGAAAAGCATGACTTGCCTGTTACAGAATAATAAATCTGGCTTGAAGCAGATCCAAGGGAACGGACCTTGCCCGGAAAATCAATTTTGTACCTGGAATGAACATCTGAGGGTACGCAGATAAAATCCTCTTTGTTATATTTTTCCTTGTATCCAATCATGCGAAAAGCCTCTTCCGGCATTTGCGAATGAATTATTTTTTTTGTCACAGGAAAACATATTAAGCCAAACTCGGGGCTTCTATTTAAGATCAGGGTTATTGTTATTGCCCATGTCGGTATGCCCGCAACAAAAGCGCCTGTGCCGTCAATGGGGTCAACAAGCCAGCAGTCATCATCAATTTTTTCAGTATCGTCTTCTTCTGAATAAACTGGAAGCTCCCTGATTTGAGGAAGAATTTTTCTCAGCTCCTTATCAGCATAGAGATCGGATGAGGTAATATAGGACTGGTCATCCTTGAGATTAATTTCGCTGATATTATCCCATTGAATTAATAATTCATTGCCAAGCGTTTTGACTTTGTTGATTATCAAATGTAATTCATTCTCACTTAAAGTATTCATGTAACTTAAACTCTTATCATCTAAAATTAATGTTTTCCATCAATCTGAAAAAATCTAACAAGGATTCCAATGCTGGAATTGCTTCATTAAAGGGGATAAAAATATTCTTATGTTTTGCCTTGTTATAGACCATCCTTATTTTATGCAGGTGGCCCTGTATTGTTTCATTAAAATGTTTCCCCTCAAAAAGCCGTTCAATTGCTGAAAAGAGTTGGCTAAACTCAATATCATGATGGAGGCAGAGGCGCCTAACATATTTTTCAGCAACCTGCCCTATATTTATACTCACCGTCTTTGCAGTGAGATTCAAGGCTTCAATTATGATTGAAATTTCTTGGTCGTCAAAATAGTTGATATAATATTTGAGTGTATTACTAACCTTTTCTTTATATTCATTATTAATAAAATCCTTTCCCTCCAGTATCTGCAATGTCATCTTTTCAATTTCATCGTTCTTGTGCACCCCATCCCTCTTATAGCCCCAGAGGAAAAGTGCATGCATCAGTTCATAACTCACCTTTTTATTGGACAGAAGGCTCTCAATTCTTGTACCTTCCATTATTATATGTATCATCTCCTTGATAGATTTAACCCCTGCCTCTATTCCAAGGGGATGGCCAATTATGCCTGAACCAGCCATAAATATAATATTATGGTTGATTTCATTTACTGTAGCTTCAATGATAGCTGGGGTTACACTGCCTGATATTATGGGGAAGGAGCTCTTCAAACCTCCTGGGGGGCTGCAAATATACTTCAGGCTTTTTAATGCTTCTTGCTTGTTAACATCAAACCTTCCGAAAATGGAGCCAGTATGAACTTCATCTGCCCCGGCTAGGTTCATCAGCTGTGCCAAAACTGAATAAGAAATCGAAAACTTCCTGTTGTTTGAAAACAAAACGTATCCGGAACGGTGGGCCTGTATAATGAAATCGGGAGCGATTTCACGCAAATACTCAATAACCCCAATTCCTTCAAAAATTACGTTAACTGTAACCGCCCTGACCCCCTTCTCTCTGAGAAATTCGATTATTCTCGATATATTCTTTTGGGAAATAGTTACGTTGGGATAATAAATAATTTCCCTTCCAGTCTCATCCTTTGCCCTTTTAAGCATATCGGAAATTGCATTAACCTTATCATAAAATGAACAATACTCTGTTGAAACAAGCATCTGGTCATCGCGGATGGCATCAACACCTGCTTTTGAAGCCCTGTAAGCAATGTCCGCGTAATCATCCGCTATTAAACCAAGCCTGGGCTTTAATATCATCTGGAGGATCGGGTCCTTGGGGATATTATACACATTCCGTATGCCATCAATGCCGAAAGATGGGCCCTTAAAATACTTTACAATACTTTCCGGAAAGTAAATATCAACAATGCGAATTGAGTCCAGCTTTTTTGAGCTTATATTATCGCCGGCAATTATTCCAAGAAGCTGGGCAATCCCTCCGAGTTCAACATCAAAATTTACGTTTGGATAAGCGATACTCATGTATGCATAGTTTGAATATTCATTTATAGTGAGATCATACAGGTAGTTCTCCCGTTTTTGAATCTTATTGAGGAACTCAACTGGCAGGTCGGTCCAGGAATTTCCGGAAAATTCATGTATAAAATCATTAACTATATCGGCAATATTTATATCACCCTTTGGCTTGATGAGATAACGTATAACAATATCATCGGAAGGTTTGTCTAAAGAAAAAGATCTGGTTATAATATCATTTTTCCCATTCATAATTGTTACCTGTGCTTATTATGATGCTGAACGATGGGCCTCACGTCTGTTGCAATCATTCCTGCCCTGTACACTGCCTCAAGGCCCTGGTCCCCATCCTCAAAGACCTGACAGAACTTCGGCTTCACCTTCATTCTTTCCGCACATAACAAAAAGGTATCAGGGGCGGGCTTGTGGTTCTCAACGTCCTCGGATGCAACCAGTATGTCGAAATACTTATCAAGGCCAATTGAACGAATAGTCAATTCAGAGACCCTCCTGCTCCCACCTGTGCCGAGCGACATGGGCATAGTGCCGTAATATTTATGCACGAGGGCAACAACAGATTCATTGGGCTTAATCTCATCAATGCGATTAACAAAAGCCTCCTCTTTTTGCCGAGCAACTGTTTCCGGGTCAAGTGAATATCCAAAACGCTCATTAAGAATTACAGCAATCCTTGAAGTAGGCACGCCTGCAAGTTCATAAAAGAGGGCTTTTGAAATGTCAAAACTATATTTTTCCGCAACATCCTGCCAGGCTTCAAAATGAACATGCATACTGTCTGCCAGTGTGCCGTCAATGTCGAAGATAAAGGCTTTGGTATTTTTGTGTATGTCAAAACTCATTTTTTCCAAAATGTTGTGGAACTGACTTCTTTATCTTATCATTAAATTCGTCCTTTGTCATTTTTTATGGATTGACATCGAAAAATCATTAAATTCGTCCTTTGTCATTTTTTATGGATTGACATCGAAAAA
>CAZYTI010000722.1:0-3256 GCA_964650065.1 uncultured bacterium | reverse complement strand
AACAGGGGATGACCATAATCGACAGTGCCGAAGGATAGATATCCCCCTCCTTCTCCCTGCTCTCCCAACACATTCCCCAGAGTGATCCCGAGCACAGGTACAAAAAAAGACGCGTTCATGTTTCGAAGATCGACATCATCCCCCATAAAAAAGATCACCCCACCTCCATCTTCCACAAATTGCTTGAGCCGATCGGCCTCTGTTGGCCCAAAAGATGGATAATTGGAGAACATGAGCACATCCACTTCACCCAACCTATCAATCCAACGCTCTGTAAAAAAAGCTTCATTCACATGATATATATGACTTTGATCGGTTTGAGGCGTTAGAGCCATTCGAAGGGTACGGACATCTTCGGGCGTATGGCCAAGCGTGAGGACACTGATCTCTTCCGGAATCCAGCAGCAGAAAAACAATTCGTTATCCGGGAGGAGCCCATCATCCTCGATACGAATGGTGCCCCAAATCCACCCTCCGGTTTCGGGTATAATCCGAAATGATACCCGTTGAATTTCATCTGCCTCAATATCAACGACCTTCTGTCCAGCCACCTCATTCCGAGAAAAAATCCGAATCAACAAATTCTCCACATCTTTCTTTCCACAGTTTTTAATATGGGCAGAAACCCTAAGAGGTAAATCAGGCTGTAAAATTTGATTTTCTATCCCCCCATCGACAATAGCGATATTTTCCATTTCTCCATTGATGGGAATGACATACAATCTTCCTGCCCAAGCATGGGTCCCGGTACTGTCTTCCGAATCCCAGAAGCCAGAGGCCTGCAGGTCTGATATCAAAACCATCTCCTGGTTTATGTTGAAAGCATTTGAGAGAAGTGCTGAGCCTTTATCGAAACTATGAAAAACCCGATTCCTTCCCCAGGCAACATCCGATCGATTCAGGGCCGATTTGAGATCATCTCCTGAATGGGTAAAGAAGGGAGAATTCTCATCCACAGACCAGACCAGGGCCGCTTCATCCTCAGGATGCATGAGATCGATCACTGCAGAAGCACTTTCCCTTGCTTTTTGAAAAAGTCCTTTCCTGCCCATACTCATTGAACGATCAACAAGGAGAACGATAGAACTCCGGGCCTGTTTATGGCCTAATCCCCGTTTCATTTTTAATGTTGGCCTTGCAAACGCCGAGATGAGGAGAAAAATGGCGAGACATCGTAAAACCAAAAGAAGCATTTGTCTCAGCTTCATGCGGCGCATGGTCTGATTCTGAATCTGTTTGAGAAATCGATTGCTGCTGAACTCGATTTTCTGTAATTTTTGGCGGGCAAAAAGATGGATCAATATCGGAATCCCCACGCCAATGAGCCCAATGAGTATCGAAGTATTTAAAAAGCTTAGCATAAGAGTCTAAAAAAATTATGATGAAAGGAAAGGACAGGGGCGATCGATTTTGTGGTAAAGCGTATTCAAGGAGAGGTTCCTTCCCCAGGCTGAAAAAAATACTTCTCAATACAATCACAGAGGATATGGCCGAAGGTCATGTGACCCTCCTGAATTCTTGGCGGATCCTTGGTTGGTATGCTGACGATAATATCGGCTGACGCTGCCATGGGTCCCTCTTCCCCACCCATGAGTGCAATGGTTACCATCCCTATCTCTCTCGCTTTATCCATCGCGAAACAGACATTTCTGGAATGTCCACTGGTACTTATCCCGATTAGCACATCCCCCTCTTCACCCATGGCTTCAACCTGTCTTTGAAATATATTCTCGAAGCCATAATCATTCCCCACTGCCGTAAGAATAGAGGTGTCGGTGGTTAATGCTGTCGCCGGCAATCCCCGACGATCCAATCGAAATCGGCCCACCAACTCCGCAGCGATATGTTGACTGTCTGCTGCACTGCCTCCGTTTCCACACAAGAGGACCTTTCCACCTTGTTTGAGCACCAGAATCACCTGCTGTACCGCTTCTATAATGGATTCCACACTGGATTCCAACATTTTCAGCTTCACCTGACTGCTTGCCTGGAGCTGATCCTTAATTTGCTTCTCAAATGGCATCACGATATTTAATGACTCCCAAATTTTCTCAATCCCGAAAACAATCCTTTTTTACCTGGTTCACTCTGGGGGAATGGCGGTGGGGCTGATATCTCTTCTCCAATCACCGCTTTATACGGATGAATTCGGAATAGACGTTCGGCCGTATCTGTTCCCCATTGATGTTCTACGATTTGATAAGCTTTGCTTAAAATCATTGATCGATTGGTGGGTGAGTGACAATCCGATGCGACGAAGTGAATCATCTGATGATTCAACATTTCAGCTGCAAGTTGTCTCACCCGTTTACCGAACTTCCCAACAATGCTTCCTGCATTCAATTGAAGCAGAACACCACGCTTGACATACTCAAAAGCTATGATGGGATCTCGAAGAATGGTGGTATTCCTTTCCGGATGTGCCAGAATAGGGGTAATTCCATCCGTTGACAGTTGAAAGAATTTATCACCTACGTCTCTCGGTATATCTCCCAGTGGCAATTCCAATAGGATATATTTACCATTCCCATTAATCGTGGCCACTTTAGATCGGGGATTGAACTGGGAATTGATATGAATTTCAGATCCCAACCACAGGGACATTTTGAGTCCCGCCGCTTTGGCTTTTTTCTGTAATGTTTCAAACTTCTGGAAAAACTCATTTTCAACTTCTTCATTCAAATGATCCAGAACATGTGAGGTGCAAACCGCCCCTCTTATGCCATCTTTCTCACCATTCTGCAGAAGCAATATGGACTCTTCCCAACTGGAAGGCCCGTCATCAACTTGTGGCAAAACATGTGCATGAATGTCAATCATGAGATTTTGTTCTTAATGTTCAATTTTAAAATGAATTGCGTCTGAAAATGCTTTAATCACAGAATCACGATTCCCTGTTTCCAGGACATTTCCTGTCACCACAAAAGAAGTGCCTGATTTGACCTTTGCCTGAGCCTCTTCAGGTGTCCGAATCCCGCCTCCGACCAGCACAGGGATGGCTATGGTCTGACTGACAGCAAGGATCATATCCTCGGGCACCGACCATTTGGCACCACTACCACCCTCCAAATAGATGAGCTTCATTCCCAAATATTCACCGGCCAACGCATGGGCTACGGCGATATCGGGTTTCTCTCTCGGGAGGGGCCTGGTGGAGCTCATGAACTCGGCAGAAGTCGTACTTCCGGACTCCACCAGCATGTATCCGGTTGAAATGGGTTCCAAGCCTAATGCTCTGACGATAGGGGCGGCAAGT
>CAZYTI010000721.1:0-3260 GCA_964650065.1 uncultured bacterium | reverse complement strand
ATAATGATAGTTTATACTTTCACGCCAATCTTTTAACATCTTGAAGAACAAGAAGGTAAAAGATTGGCGTGAAAGTATATACTATCATTATTATGAATACCCCGCCGTTCATATGGTCAAGCGACATTATGGGGTGCGCACCCGGCGATACAAATTAATGCACTTCTACTATGAT
Source organism: uncultured bacterium (assembly GCA_964650065.1). Taxonomy (GTDB): domain Bacteria; phylum Zhuqueibacterota; class QNDG01; order QNDG01; family DSAB01; genus CAZYTI01. The sequence continues at coordinate 3,085 of CAZYTI010000721.1, read as the reverse complement.
ATCGATGTATGGGAACTCTACGATCTGGAAGCGGATCCGAGAGAATTACACAACGTCTATGACGATCCTGCATATGAAGATGTGGTTCGTGAATTGAAAGAGGAACTGGAGCGATTGCGAAAAAAATATGGTGACTCCGATGAACTGAACCAAATGTTTATCAATGAGCATTTGGAATCGCAAAAAAGAAACAGGAGATAATCCCATTTTGAGCTTATCGTCTTTTTGGAGTTGCATTGGCATTCGTTAGTATATTGAACGATGTTATCGGTCCTGTTATGCGGGGCCCCTCCAGTTCTCACACAGCAGGAGCATACCGAATAGGGAAAATGGCTCGGTTCCTTTTGGGAACCACGCCTTCATCGGCACGATTCACCTTTGATCCTCATGGATCTTATGCCCAGACTTACAAACCCCAGGGTGCTGACCTGGCGTTCGTCACCGGCTTGATGGATGAGACGTTGACCAACAGGTGTTTTTTTGATGTATTGGATCGGGCTGAATCCCAGGGTGTCCGCGTCGAATTTAATGTAACCCCACTGGAACGTGCCGATCATCCCAATACGGTCCGGATAGAATTGACCTCCCGGAAAGGGGAATCTTTAACGATTTCAGCCAAATCGGTCGGGGGCGGTGCAGTGGTGATAACCCGTCTGAATGCCTGGGAGGTGTCGTTCACCGGAAAATATCATGAGATGATTGTTGAAACGACGCTGAATGAAAAATCTAAAATTTTAGAGTCTATCATTTCGATGGATGATCATTTTTCGCCCGTTTCCAACCTGGAATCAAATACTAAGGGTTTCATCCATTTTCAATCCAATCGCGCTCTGGCTCCCAAAATACTTGATAAAATCAAATTGATGAATGGACTTGAGAATGTGTGGACCGTCGAACCCCTGTATTATGTCAGGGACGGGGAGCCATTGTTTTCTTGTGCAAAAGAGATGGTGGCTCAGGCTGAGGCCCATAAATATTCCCTGGGTCGTATCGCGTTGGAGTATGAATCCCGACTCCTAAATCTGTCACCGAATGTGCTCCGGAATGAGATGGTCGAACGATTCCGGATTATGCAGGCAAGTGTCGAACAGGGAATGAACGATTCCAATTCAAATATGAAATTATTAAAACCTTCGGCCGGGCCTATTTTTTCTTCAGAAAAGTCCGGGCAGGTTGCCATCGGCGGTATCCACACCAGAGCCGCGGCCAGAGCCCTGGCTGTCATGCACATCAACAACAGTATGGGGATTGTTTGCGCAGCACCAACCGGGGGTTCTGCAGGTGTGATTCCCGGGATTGTCGTCTCTCTTGTCGAAGAGATGGGTGTCGATCAGGAACAAGCAGCCATGTTGTTGTTCGCCGCGGGCGCTATCGGCCTGATCGTGGCTCAGAGAGCCACGTTTGCCGCCGAGGTCGCCGGGTGTCAGGTTGAGATCGGTGCTGCCGGTGCCATGGGAGCTGCTGCGGTCGTCGAGTTTGCCGGAGGCAGTACCGGCCAGGCCGTGGACGCGGCCGCCATTGCCCTGCAAAATACCATGGGTTCCGTTTGCGACCTGGTTCAGGGGGCCTGTGAAATTCCCTGTCATACGCGGAATGCAGTGGCTGCTTCCAATGCCTTTGTGTGTGGCGATCTTATCTTAGGGGGATATGAAAATCCCATTCCCCTGGACGAGACCATCGATGCGATGTATGAGGTGGGAAAGATGCTGCCTTCCGAACTTCGATGTACTGCCAGAGGAGGTCTGGCGGTTTGTCCCTCGGCGCTGGCCCTGGGGAAAAAATGAAATGAATCTTCTCAATAAATTTTTGGTAATAAAGAATAATAGGGAAGGAGGGAACGATGAAACGGTGGATTCTTATTCCAATAATCATTTGTTCGGTGTTGAATTCGGGCTGCATTGGACTTAAAAGGGATCAGGTCATGGTGACACACTTGCGATGTGAATATCTGAAGAATCCTCTGGGTATTGATGAATTCCAGCCGAGATTGAGCTGGATTCTGGAATCTCAAGAAAGGGGCCAAAAACAAACAGCCTATCGAATTCTTGTGGCATCGAGTCTCCGGCATCTTGAAAAGGATGAAGGAGACCTGTGGGATACAGGACGCGTGGAAAGTGATCGATCGATCGAGATAATTTATTCGGGGAAAACCCTGGAGTCTCGACAACAATGCTATTGGAAGGTCTGTATATGGGATAAAAATGGTGAACTCAGTGATTACAGCGCCCATGGATTCTGGACCATGGGACTTTTAGGGGACGATGATTGGAAAAGCTCATGGATCAAGATAAATCGGCCACCTGCTGCGAAAAAACCCGCAGATCTGGCACCGGGCCCACCACCGCCGTGGTTCAGGAAAACGTTTGAGCTCGATAGACAGATCAAGCAAGCCTTCGTGTACGTGACTGCTTTGGGACTCTATGAATTGTATATGAACGGTCACCGGGTGGGCGTGGATGAGTTTGCCCCGGAATGGACCGATTACAACATACGTGTTCATTATAGAACCTATGACGTCACATCATTGCTCCAAAAGGAGTTAAATTGCATCGGGGCTGTGGTGGGTGATGGCTGGTACAGTGGTTACGTAGGGTGGCGTAAACAGCGTGGCAACTATGGAATGGAAAACGGCTTCATGCTTCAGATGGAAGTCCTTTACGTTGACGGCACCACAGCTATGATCACGACGGATGGATCATGGCGCTGCTCTGAAGGGCCCATCATCAGCAGTGATTTGCTGATGGGTGAACATTATGATGCGAGAAAAGAGATGCCCGGTTGGGATTCGGCCACTTTCGATGATATGGATTGGAAGCCAGCGGTTCTCATGGAAAAACCCAAGACCAGGCTCGTCGCCCAACCCTCCGAACCCGTTCAGATCACTGAATACATACCTGCAGTGACCGTGACAAATCCGCAAAATAACACCCATGTATTTGATCTGGGTCAGAATATAGCCGGATGGGTGAGATTGAAAGTGAGGGGAGAGGCTGGAACCAAAATCACCCTGCGATTTGCAGAAAGACTCAATCCCGATGGATCCATTTATACTGAGAATCTCAGGGATGCCAAAGCAACAGACGTC
>CAZYTI010000720.1:0-3269 GCA_964650065.1 uncultured bacterium | reverse complement strand
AAAGTAAAAAATTTCATCGCTTTTGTCAACGAAAAAGAACTTGTGGAAAAAGAAGAAAATTCCTATCTTATGTCGAATAAGGTCTGAAATTTTACAAATCATGTTAATCCGATCTAAAGAAAACACTTTTACCGCCCTTTTACAGGGGGGCGACGAATCCGTGTTTCTGAAAGGAATATCCTTATTAGAAATACTGGAATACATACGTCCAACCAAGCCTGAAACCATTGTCTTAGCCAGAGTCAATAATCGAATTTACAATCTGCGGGAATGTGTTGAAGATGATTGCTCCATTGAATGGGTACGTCTGCATGCCCTGGATGGTATCCGATCATACCAGAAGACACTCTGCATGATTCTTATACGGGCTGTTGGTGAATTATATCCGGATGCAAAATTTCGAATTGAACAACCTTTGGTCAATGGTCTCATTTTTCAGACACGCGATTGGAATCGGATTGGACGTCGGATGATTAAGAAAATCAAAAATCGAATGATGGAAATTATTCAAAATGACGAGCCGATCGAGCCCAACGAAGTGTTGCGAAATCAGGCCATGGCTTTTTTTGATGAAATGGAGCAAAGACCGATTCTCTTTTTAGAAAATCAAGAACTGGCCCGTATTACCCTGTACCAATCCGGAAAATTTGAAGATTATTTTGGCTACCCCTTGTTTCATTCCACTGGATATTTGAAATATTTCGATGTTCGATTTTCCCCTCGAGGATTGATTTTAGTATTCCCGGATCTTCGTCATGGGAACCTGCTGCCTAACCCGGAGCAACGCAAGCGATTGTTTGGCATTATTGACGAGCATAATCAGTGGAAGAAAATAATTGGTTTCCAAGACGTGGGTGACGTGAATGATGCATTAGGAGGAGAAAATAGTTCTGATTTAATTCAGGTTGCCGAAGGGATTCATGAGAAAAGAATCACCTCCATCGCCGAGGCCATTATTTGGAGAGCAAAACGTCTTCGTATTGTTTTTGTTCTGGGACCCTCATCTTCGGGCAGAAGTATTTTGACCCAACGCCTCGGTATACATCTTCGTGTGAATGGTCATCATCCGATTCTCTTATCTATGGATGATTACTATCTCGATGATGATCATTCGGCTGAAAGCCACATAGAAGAATTAAAATCGGAATTTTCCCACGTGCTGGACACCTCCCATTTAAATAACGATATCAATCGTCTTCTCAGGGGTGAGAAAGTGCAACTTCCTCGGTACGATATTAAAGAGAAAAAGCGGGTGTTAGATCCCCCGTGCCGACTGGGTCCCCAGCAGACGATTTTGATTCATGGTAATCATACCCTTTATAATGATGTCGCCAGGAGATTTAAAAAGAATGAAAAGTTGACGATTTATATTGATGCACTTACTTCTATGAACATAACCGATCATCTGGCAGTCGAGGTAAGTGATATTGGACTACTGCGAAATCTGATTCGGGATTATTTTATCTGGAATCTCACTGTCGATGATTCTCTCACTCAATGGCGTCCATTCTATGTGGAGGAACGGGAAAACATTTTTCCTTATTTGGAGAAGTGCGATATTGTCTTCAACACTTCACTTTTTTTTGAACTTGGTGTGCTTCGATATATGGCAGAACCCATTCTGGAAGCGGTGAAATCAAATCAACCGAGTTATCCGGAGGCCCAGAGATTACTCCAGCTTCTTCTCTGCTTCTCCCTAGTCTCAAGAAATGAAGTTCCTTCAAATTCTATCCTCAGAGAATTTATCGGGTCCATACGATTTGATCCAATGACAAAGCTCGATTCAGAGTCAGAAACAAAATCTGTGTAAGGTTGTTCATGGTAGTACTTTTTCCTTCCGACTCCCAGCGGATCATCATACAGTTGAGGTCGATTTTCAAGTGCGTACGAAACAATTGCCTAAGTGAACCTGCCGTTTCGGTTTTGTTGGATTTAGGACATGTGAAGTCAGTACGATGGGAACTGGAAAAAAAGAAATATTGGTGATAACGAACGCGATTACTATCAGAGACTGAGGCAAAAGATAAATGCCTGGTCAGATACAGATGAAGGTAAATCCCATAAATGGGCCAAGTGGTTACTTTTAGCCCCTGATTTATTTCACCTCCTTATTCGACTTTCTGTGGACCCGGAGGTTCCCCTGAAAGAGAAAGCCAAACTGGCCGCTGTGATTGCCTATTTTATTTCCCCCATCGATCTCTTTCCAGAGATGATCTTGGGTCCCACCGGATTCTTGGATGACATCGTCTTGAGTGCTTATGTGCTCAATTCAATTGTGAATAAGACAAATGGTGCTATTGTTCAGAAACACTGGGCCGGTGAAGCGGATGTTCTACCGATCATTCAACAAATTCTTCATTATGCAGATAATATGTTGGGATCGGGACTTTTTAAGAGGGTGAAAAGAATCATCAAGTAAGGAAGCGTCACCATCCCTGATCTTTGAGTTACATATTCAGAACCAGTGGAATCAGAATAAATATTTATTAAATCAGCAGGTTCATCACCGATTTAATAATTGACATTGGATGTTATTTTTAGTACTTTATTTTTGTTACTTATTGAGTTCTTTGATTTTGGGGACGAATTGGATTCGACGGGAGTAGTGGGGCTGAAGAACGCGTGTCCAGGTCCTGGATCCTGGTTAAACATCTGGGAACCTAATTAAACGGCAACGATTATTCGTATGCTTTAGCCGCTTAAGATGGCGGCTCGTTCCCGAAAATCTTTACCTGCCGAGATTTTCGTGGAGCGTCGATAAAGGCGGGTTAGTCGGTCTTCAAGCCTATGGGAGACTGATGAAAATTTTTCAGGCTCAGCCGAGAGAAGTCCTGTCTGCCGGGCACTTGAGGTGAAATCCAAAGACAGACTACACACGTAGTGGTTTTCAGTATCGTACTTTCGGACGTGGGTTCGATTCCCACCGTCTCCACAATACATACCTTGGGGGAAAGGCCAACTTGCTTTTCTCCTTTTTTCTTTTTACCATTCAAGAATACAAATTCAGAGAAAGGAGCGCCATGGACGCAATTAATAATTTTTTAGTTCAGGTGAACAATTATATCGGGAGTAATTCGGATTGGTTTCCCTTCGTGTTGTTAGGGACCGGAATATTTTTTACCCTATATCTGAAATTTCCCCAGATCCGGTTTTTCCGTCATGCAATACGCATCGTCTCTGGCAAATATGAGAAGGACAGTTTCAAGGGTGATACGACCCATTTTCAATCTTTGGCCACGGCGTTGTCAGGAACCGTCGGTACCGGTAAT
>CAZYTI010000719.1:0-3269 GCA_964650065.1 uncultured bacterium | reverse complement strand
AATCCAAAATATTTAATGGGATAGACCTGCGACGTCAACAGCGAAATAAATCCCACCGCCGTGGTAACAGAAGTCATTACCACTGGTTTCCACATGCCGTGAATCATATCCAGCATGGCATCTTTTTTAGCGGCATTGGGATTTTTAATCATAAACAAATGAAGATGACTGTAAAGATGAATTCCATCCGCCACACCAATGGCGATGAGCATCACCGGTATCATGGTCGAGACAGCATAAATGGGTATGCGCAAAGCCGCCATTAATCCAAATGTCCAGATCGTACTGAATAAAACAACCAATAGTGTAAAGAGTGTACTTTTGAAACTTCGTAAAACGACCAGCAAAACCAGTATAATGACAAAAACAACTATAGGAACCATGCGTTTCATATCAGCGGGACCCAACAGCGCCATGGTTCCTTCAACTATGGGACGACCCGCCACGTGAATTTTTTCAGGACCTTCAAAAGATTTACACAAATCCAAAATCTGCTGATAAAATTCCTGGGAAAAAACATCATCTTCAATTTCAGCGATAATGACTGTTACAGTTTCATCGGTTGATATCAACCGCCCGAAAATCATTTCGTTATTGCGGACATTGGTACGGAGCTGTTCAAGATCCTCATCATTATCAGGCGTTCGGTTAAAAAAGGGTTTCACATCCAGCCCATCTTCTGTGCCAATGATATTATCAGCCGTGTAAAGAGAAGTCACATCATCCTTGTTTATTTGCTTCATTTTCTGTAGCGCTTTTGTCAAATCTTTTACTTTTTGAATGGTTCCTGAATTGTAAATTCCCTGCTGATTTTCAATGGCGATAATAATCCCATCTTTGATATTGAACCATTCTTCCGCCTGGTTGCTGTAAACAAAAGCAGGATGATGCTGGGGCATATATTCATCCAGATCAGTTTCCATGCGGGTGTTGCTTTTCATGACTTTGAAAAATCCAACCGATGTAATGATGACAAACACCAAAATAAGCCAGGGATATTTTAACAGTTTGTTTAATAAGTGTTCCATATTTTTACGTCCTTTTAAATAAAGTTAATACACGCTATAGTTAGTATTATCTAACTTTTTGTTGTAAAAAAATAATTAAGTCATTTTTATTTTTTATTCACCATAGTTACATTATTAATATTTTTTTAATTGAACTCCAAAGATCAGTGCCTTCCTGCTTCAGATTAAACGAATATTTTGATAATCGCCATCTAGTTACCAAAAACCGTAATGCTCCCATTATTATGATAGAGAGCTGCTTTTTAGAAATATCATTTCTTATTTCATTGTTTTGTTGACCGCTTTTTAGAATTTTTATAATCATTTTTTGGTTCATCTGCATAATTAAATTCACCTGTTCAGCTAATCGTTTATCATTCTGAAAAATTTCTTCTGAAAATATAACAGCAGCCAACGCAGGATTTGTTGTAAATTGTTTAAAATGGTTAATAAGAACAAATTCAATTTTATCAATTGATGATGTTTGATTCGAAAGAATATTCGTTGAGATAATATGATTATTTTCCTTGAAATTAGATAGAATAGCCAATAGAATATCCATTTTACTATTAAAATGCCGATAAATAGCTGGTTCTGAAATTCCCATACTTTTCGAGATATTTTTAATTGTTAATTGCTGTATTCCTTTTTCAGCGATAATTTTGATCGACACATCAATTATTTCTTTTTGTCTTTCAGTGAAGATATTCATAAATCCAACACCTTTTTGTTAGTTAGTATTCACAAACCAATGTAGTAAATTCAAACTCCTTTGTCAAGACATTTTTTGAAATGGGCAACTATTCTTTATACAAATTGGAAAGCATATAGTTGTCAATCAATATAGATGGCATAACCATATGATCAGTAATTCAGATCCAACTGAATCGTGGCAGTACGAGGAGGAGCCAGATTGGCGGGTGAAAGCAGGTAGTTGTAATTGAACACGTTGTCGATTAGAAACCGAAGCGAAAAATGCTCTCTGACAAGGCCAAATCGAAAAGAAACGACATAGGTGGGAACACGTGCATCGATGTCCTTGATGAACACCTTGTGGTACGCATCGACCCGTTCGATTTTGCTGAGATAACGAAAATCGACACCCATGGATATGGCGTTATAATTGAGATCATTAGAAATGTACAGGGTATGTTTAGATCGGTATTTTAATGGAAAACCATAATCATCCCCCGGAGAAAGATCTTTGGAGTCGATGTAACTATATCCGATACGGGTGGAAATGAGCTTTGACCACCAATCGGTTCTGTGAGAAATATCGAAACCCTGCACTCTTGCCTGGATCACATTCTTGAATCGAACTGTGATACCCAAGGCCTCGGGGTCGGGATCCAACTGGGGTTCGATGAGATCCTTGTACTTGTTATAGAAAAGAGCCACGTCGATATTTATGGATTCCAGAATTGCCTGTCTAAAGCCAACCTCAATCGATTGACTCCTTTCGGGACGGAGAGTCGGATTGGGTGAGAGTCGAATCCCGGCAGTGAACGTCGAGATAAACCGTTCGGTCACAGCGGGTACGCGAAATCCCTCTCCGAGGGACAGACGAAAATGAGTGTTCATCCCCAGCGACAGATTTAAACCCAATTTTCGGGATAATTCTCCCGTCCTTCCCAGGTCCTGAACGGATTCGGAATCGTATCGTGCCCCAATACTCGTTTTCAACAATCCCCATAGGCGCTGATCGTATTGTACATAGTAGGATGCTTGCGAAGTATGGCGATTGCCGAACTGGATAGATTGCACGGCATCACTCTGCAGATCGCTTCCTACTACGATGATCCCCTTCGGATTGATTTGATAGTTGACCTGTAACTCACCCCCGTTGGTCGTCACTTTTGAAGATCTAAAAGTGTCCGGTAGTTCATAATCTTCATTCTTATTTTGAAGGCGGTCTTCGTTGGATGCAATGTTGTACCGCCCTTTAAGGGAGATAGACAAACGATCATTGACCACCCAATCCATTGAAGGATATGCAAATGTACTTTTTAATTTAGAACGGGTCCGATAACCAAAAGGATCGGATCCATTGTTGTAGGGATGGAGCAGGTCTTTCCAATAGATGAAGAATCCCCCTTTATTCCTGCCATATCCGGCAGTGAGATCGAATCGGATCGTTGGTGTGAATTTATAGCCCAAGGTGGTCATGAAATTGAAGATGGAGTGGTCATCGTTTTCCCGGTATCCGGTCGTGGTGTTTTTATTTGTTGGGATCAGCGCGGCTTCGGCACCGAAGGGGGGGGG
>CAZYTI010000718.1:0-3271 GCA_964650065.1 uncultured bacterium | reverse complement strand
ATTCGAACCCCGGACACGCGGATTATGATTCCGCTGCTCTAACCAGCTGAGCTACACCGCCAATTGAGAAATAATTTAACGAGATTGCATTTGAAAGTCAAGTATTTTTCCAACAGCACAAATCCAATCGAATGGTATCTTTTGATAATTAAATATGAATCGCTTAATACCCTTTTGATCACTATGAAGGACGCCTAATGTGGAATCATTTTTCTAAATAAGGGACGGCCTGCTTCTTATTCACTTTTTTATGAAAATCCCACAGAACCTTTTCGATTTCCTGCGTCGAATCCAATCCGATGACTTCATCGGCGACCTCTTCACATTCTTGAATCGTCAGAGCTCTTACCCTCTCCTTCACTTCCAGCAGCATCAATGGACTCATACTCAGCTGCCTGAGACCAAACCCTAAAAGCATTGCCGTGTACAGGGGATTTCCCGCCATTTCGCCGCAAATTGATATCGGTTTATTTCCATTTTGCGCAGCACGAATGGCGCCTTTAATGAGGTTAAGAATGGCCGGATTGGCCGGCTTATAAAATTTAGCCACTTTCTCATTATTTCGATCCACAGCCAGAGTGAATTGGATGAGATCGTTGGTACCAATACTCAAAAAATCCGTATGCCGAACAAAACGATCGATTAAAATTGCGGTAGAAGGAACTTCAACCATAATTCCGGATTGTATATTTTCATCGAAAGGTATATTGTCCTGCCTGAGGTCCTCCTTGGCTCTTTCCATCACATTTTGTATTTCACCGATTTCTTCCAGACTCGAAATCATAGGGAAAAGTATCCTCACCTTCCCATAATGACTCGCACGAATGATCGCCCTTAACTGGGCTGTAAAAACATCCAGTTCCTGAAGGGAAATACGTATTGATCTCCAACCAAGGAAAGGATTGCTCTCCTCTTCCACGTCTTGGAATGGTAAAAATTTATCGCCGCCAAGATCCAGTGTCCGTATCGTAACCATGTTGTCTTTCATACTTTCAACGACAGTCCGATAGATCTTATACTGCTCTTCTTCATTCAGCAATTTTCCGGCAATGAGGAACGGAAGTTCCGTACGGAAGAGCCCGATACCGTATGCCCGATATCTTACTGCCATACTCAAATCGGCCGTCATGGCGATATTGGCTTGAAGACTAATCTCAATCCCATCGGCCGTTATTGCCGGCAAAGTGGCCTCTTCCGACAATTGTTTCCAATAGGCATTGAATTGTTGTTGCCGCTTTTGGTAACCCTTAATCACACGTGGGGGAGGATCGACATAAACAATGCCTGAATTTCCATCAACAATGACGATATCCGCTTTACGTGAATAATACAACAATCGCTCGCCACCCACGACAGCCGGCAATCCCATGGACCTGGCCAGAATGGAAGCATGGGAAGTCTCTCCACCCAGCTCAGTGGCAAATCCTAAAATTTTATCTCGATCGATTCGAGCCGTATCTGAAGGCGTGAGACTGTGGGCAACCAGGATGGATGCTTCTTTTTGCGGGAATTTTGTCTCCTCAGATTGGAGAAGGACACGTAGTATCCTTCCTGCAACATCTCTGACATCATCGATCCGATGTTTGAAAAATTCACTTTTAATTTTTGAAAATGATTCGCTTACTGTTTCGATTCCCTCTTTCAACAAAAATTCACTGTTCTTGTGCTTATCTATAATTGAAGACGGTATTTCCTCCTTGAAAAAAGAATCTTTCAGTATCGCTAATTGGGCGGTGAAAATATTGGCCTCTTCCTCGCCGATCTCCTTTTCAACCCTGTCCCGGCAATCGACAAGTTGTTGGGCAACGTCTTGAAAAGCGAGCTCATACCGATGAATTTCATGATCAATTTTATCATTGGAAATTGAAATTTCTTCGACTTCATCCCAGGGACTGTCCAATACCCATACTTTACCAATGGCAATACCTTCAGAAACGGGAATTCCCTTAAATAATCCTTTTACAAAGTTATTTTGTTCGGACTAACCAGTTCATCCCTTATGTCACTTTCTCCAGTTTCTTCAATTTTGAACGCAGAAGTTTTCGTTGGATGGACGATGCTTGATCGATGAAAAGAATACCATCCAGATGGTCGATTTCGTGCATCAATACCCTGGCGAGGAGGCCGACAGCGCTGAATTCAATGGGTTCGCCTTTGTCACTTATCCCTCTCACGGTAATTTCGGTGGGTCTCGAGATATCTAAGCGGATACCGGGAAAGCTGAGACATCCCTCCTCAACAGTCTCTACCTCGTCTCCACGCTGCGTAATCTCGGGATTAATGATGGCTATGGGACCCTGACCAATATCCATGACAATAATCCTCTTGGATACACCCACCTGCGGACCAGCCAGACCGATACCTTCATCCAGATACATGGCCTCGATCATTTCATCAATTAGCCGGTGTAAATCATCGTCGATGTCATCGATAACCTCGGCTTTCTGTCGTAAAATGGGGATCCGGATATGTTAAAATCTTTAACACAGTCAACCTACTTTAATAAAGTATAAATAGACGAATAATTAAAATGCTACTGGTTTTTGACACCTGGTTGCTGGTTAATAATTCAAAAAGTTTGTTTTTTGTTCAACCAGTCACCAGTAACCAGTGGCCAGTGACCAGCAACATTTCGCCAGTAACAAGTAACAAAAAGGCCATTCACTCTTCTGGATGTATGGCTTGGTCGACCAGCTTAATGGCACAATATTCACCGCACATGGAGCACACTTCCTGGATGTGGGGTTTGCCTGCGTTTCGATATTTTCTGGCACATTCCGGATCAATGGACAACTCGATCTGTGTATCCCAGTCCAGTTGCTTTCTTGCCCTGGACATGGCGATATCCCATTCCATGGCCCTGGGAATGCCTTTGGCAATATCGGCCGCATGACCGGCAATTCTCGTGGCAATGACTCCTTGATGTACATCCTCCAAATCGGGAAGTTTGAGATGTTCACCCGGTGTGACGTAGCAGAGAAAATCGGCACCGGCAGATGCGGCAACGGCTCCCCCTATTGCCGCTGTGATATGATCATATCCCGGTGCCACATCGGTGACAATGGGACCCAGCACATAAAATGGGGCATTATTGCATAATTGTTTTTCTAATTGGATATTGGTCTTAATTTGATCAATAGGGACATGACCCGGACCTTCAATCATGACCTGAACATCCCTCTCCCAGGCCTGTTTTGTTAATTCCCCAAGAATGATAAGTTCTTCGACTTGGGCTCGATCCGTAGCGTCCTGGATGGAACCCGGTCTCATG
>CAZYTI010000717.1:0-3271 GCA_964650065.1 uncultured bacterium | reverse complement strand
TCCACAAATGTATGAGGAACTGGTCCGGAAAGTGGCGGATCGTAGAGAGGAACGAGAAAAATATATTCGTAAATTGATTGTTCCCATCAAACGAGATCTTGCCAAAAATGGGGTTCATGCAAAACTCACTGGGAGAGCCAAGAACCTCTATTCTATTTACAAAAAGATCAAGGGAAGGGCTGGAACATTTGAGGCTGTCTATGATCTTTTTGCCGTTCGTATTATTGTGGAAAAAGTGGATGAATGTTATTTTGCGCTGGGTTTGGTTCATACTTTATTTACACCTGTTAATGATCGATTTAGGGATTATATCGCGACGCCGAAGTTAAATATGTATCAATCGCTTCATACCACTGTGGTGGCCCTGGATGGGAAAATGGTCGAGATTCAAGTTCGAACCGCAGAGATGCATCGAATCGCTGATATTGGCATCGCTGCACATTGGAAATATAAAGAGAAGAGACGGGCAGAAGACGAACTCGATAGATACAGCGCATGGCTTCGTGAGATGGTCGATTGGCATAAGGATGCATTGGATGCTGAAGAGTACCTGGACATATTAAAAACAGACCTCTTTATTTCAGAAGTTTTCGTTTTTACACCTAAAGGAGATCTGTTTAAGCTACCCATTGGTGCAACTCCCGTTGATTTCGCTTTTGCCGTACATACAGATATCGGTCTACACTGTATCGGTGCCAAAGTCAATGGACGTATCGTACCACTCAATACCGTGCTCAAGAGCGGTGACTCTGTTGAGATCCTCACCTCTGCCAACCAGCGACCGAATCGTGATTGGATCACTTTCGTAAAAACGTCCAAAGCCAAGAGTAAAATTAAAAGGTGGCTTAAAGAAGCGCAACAACTGGAAGCTATCAAATTAGGCGAGGAAATTCTCAATAAGGGTTTAAAGCAATACCATATCCATCCTAATAAAAAGCAGGTTCGCAACCTGGCCAAAACCATGGGTTTTTCCGGTTTAGAACAATTCTATGCCGGTGTGGGGCGGGGAAAAATATCCATTCCAAAGGTTGTGGAGAGTTTGGCACCAGAGAAATCGGACTCTGGGGCCGACAATAAAAAGGAGAATATTTTTGAACGTTTCGTGGCCAGGGCACGGGGTTCAGTAAGAGGGATTCGTGTACAAGGAATGGACCATCTTCTCATTCGTTTTGCCCAGTGTTGTCATCCTGTGCCGGGAGATCCGATCTTGGGTTTCATCACGAAGGGAAGGGGTATTGTTATACATAGAAGGGACTGCATGAATGCGTTGAAGTTAATGGAAAGCCCGGAAAGAAATATTGAGGTTTCCTGGGATCAAGGTGGTGAAGGTGCTTTCATGGTTCAATTACGCGTTTTGGCAGCTGGAAGGAAAGATTTCCTTAAAGATATTGGAGACTCGCTATCCACCCTTGATACAAATATCCTAAAAGTCGACATGAAAACCGAGAATTCTGTCATCACTTCATTTGTTGTATTGGAAGTCAGGGATCTACCCCATCTCACTCGAATTATCGGCAGACTTTATCGTATCAAAGGCATCTTTTCGGTTGAACGGGAGAGCGGGAGTGAAATTCCTGTGGATTGATCATGATTTTTTTGTCCTATGACAAAGCGAAAGGAGTAATCGATGAGTAAAATGGTGACGATTACTAAAAAGGATGTAGCCAAACGGACAGCGAAGTTGGTTGGTGAGCGGATCTACATTACTGAGAAAATTGTAGATGGTGTTTTCACAGCTCTACGGCAGTTTATGTCAGAGGCGGATCCGGAAGTACGGATTGAGATCCGAGATTTTGGTGTCTTTGAAGTAAAAAAGACAAAACCAAAACCGAAAGCTCGAAATCCAAAAACAGGTGAGATTATTTATGTTCCCGCCCGGCGTAAAACCCATTTTAAAGCTGGAAAACTGTTAAAAGAGGTTTTAAAGCAACCGATGGAATAAGCGATTCATTGTGGGGCGTATTTTAGGGCTAGATTATGGCAGGCGACGGATTGGTGTTGCTGTAAGCGATCCATTGGGATTGACTGCGCAACCTTTATCCACATGGGTAGGGTTGAGTTGGGATGAGATCGTGGAGAAAGTGGGTACGCTCATTGAAGAAATGGGAGTGGAGAGAGTCATCTTAGGTTTTCCTCTGACTCTCAAGGGTGAGAGAGGGCACATGGCCCGAGAGGTAGAGAAATTTGGCACACGACTTAACCGTCAAATATCCATTCCAGTCATATTTTGGGATGAGAGACTGACCTCAGTTCAATCCAAGCGCATTATTCGAACAATGGATGAAAAGCCCAGTCGAAAAAAAGAAAGAGTCGATCTTATAGCGGCTGTCCTTCTTTTGCAGAACTACATGGATCATCTAAACTTATCATCGCTTAGTCAACAGGAGGAGAAAGGTTGAACCGGCAGGATGTATTCTTGATTCTACTCACCTCGGTCGGCCTCATTGTCTCATTTCCTCCTATCCCGATGGGCTTTGTTGCCACTGTTGCTTTCATCCCCTTTTTTATTTTTCTCCGGGATAAGGGATTGGCGACCTCTTTTAAGGGAGGGTATGCCGTTGGTGTGTTGTGGGCAGGGGGGACGCTGTACTGGATCGGTTGGGCAACCCTGCCCGGTTTATTGGGTGCTCTCCTTTTTCTTCCTCTCTTTACTGCATTATATGCTGTGATTCAAAATTGGTTGTGGAAGCGATTCGGGGAATCATCGTTATGGGCGGCTCCGGTTTTATGGACCGGTGTTGAAATTGTGTCTTCTGCAGGCGTTTTGGGCTTTCCCTGGAATTCATTGGCGTATAGTCAATCTTATTTCCCCTCCCTCATACAGTTTATTACAATCACGGGTATGTACGGTGTGACTTTCTGGATTGTCCTCCTTAATGTTTTATTTTACTTTTTATTGCAAAAGTGGGGAGAATGGAGATCAACCCTGGGATTTTGTGTCGGAATCGTTTTATTGTTTCTTCTTCCCTGGGGGTATGGAAAATGGACGATTTTTAAGGCAAACGAGCCAGATGCAAACATCCGGGTCGCGCTTATTCAGGGAAATATAGATCCGTACAAAAAGTGGACGCCCTCTTTTATCGATTCAAACTTTGTTGTTTATCAACGTCTTACAAATCAGGCTGGAATACAGAAACCGAACCTTGTTGTATGGCCGGAAACAGCAGCCCCCTGTTATTTAAGACATCGATTCTCCTACTTGAATATGGTAAAATCCCAGATAGATAGTCTGGATGTCCCTCTCCTTACGGGTGCCCCTGATTACAAATGG
>CAZYTI010000716.1:0-3273 GCA_964650065.1 uncultured bacterium | reverse complement strand
CGAATAAATGAGATTATTTTGGGAAAAAGAAGGATTACTCCTGATACAGCTTTAAGATTGGCAAAATATTTTCATATGTCACCACAATTTTGGCTTGGACTTCAAATGGATTATGATTTGGATGTAGCTGAAGATCAGTACGCTGAAAAAATCGACAAAGAAGTACACGAATATCAAAAAGCCTTCTGACTTTTTACGATAACACAATTTTGCACACGTTTGAACTCCCAGTAGATAAAAGTCATATTTAAACCACAATTTAATACTTGATAAGATCAGAGAAATGAACCATTCTCAGTATTGAAAGGAGACAGCATGGTATTCAAAAGAAAACTACTATTCGCATTTGTATTGAATCTCACATTAATTTTTCATCTCTCTCATGCGGGCCCCATCAAATTTATCCGCTATCCCCACATCTGCAACGGAAAGATTGCGTTCAGTTACCACGGGGACATCTGGGTGGCCGATGAGGACGGCTCCAATCCCTGCCGGTTGACCGATCACGTGGCCAGAGACATCTTTCCGCGTTTTTCCCCGGATGGGAAACGGGTCGCTTTTACCAGCGACCGGATGGGGAACAACGATCTCTATGTCATTCCCATTCAGGGCGGGGAAGCCCGCCAGCTTACCTTTCATACGACCTCCGACAGGATGCTCTATTGGACGCCGGATGGTAAGCAAGTCATCTTCAGTACATCCAGAAAGGGCACCTTTTCCAGTCCCCTCTATTCCGTTGGCTTGGATGGGGGTCTGCCCGCTCCGATGGATATGGATATGGGTGCGGCCGGAATGATGTCCCAGGATGGCAGGTTTCTGGCATTCAACCGTCTGGGATTCAGGTACTGGCGTAAGCATTACAGGGGCAACAACAACACCGATATCTGGCTGCAGGATCTTTCCACGAAGAAAATTACCCACCTGACCGATACGGATGTTAAACAGTTCCGGTCCCATACCCAGGATGCCTTTCCCATGTGGGGCAGTGACGGCATGATCTATTTCATGTCCGAGCGGGACGACATCTTCAATATATGGAAGATCGCCCCGGAGGGCGGAACAGCCGTACAGGTGACATTCCATAAAAAAGACGGGATCCAGTATCCGTCCATCAGTCCTGACGGTCGAGTGATTATCTACGAAAATGAATTCGAATTGTGGACATTGGCCGTGCCCGATGGGCGACCACAGAAAATTTCCCTCTCTCTCGAATTCGAGCCCAAGGAAAACCTCGTGGAATACCTCCATGTGGATTCCGAGGCCGATGGATTCCATCCTTCACCCGATGGGGCCTACCTAAGTGTGGATAACCACGGTGAGATATTTCTCGTTCCCTCAGATCCCGAAGTCGGTGAGAAAAAACAAATAACCTCTTCCTGCTGGAGAGACAGATACCAAAATTTTTCCCCTGACGGAAAAAGCCTGACCTACGTATCGGATGCATCGGGTGATGATGAGATCTGGCTGTATCATTTGGAAACAGGAGAGAGACGGAAGCTGACGGAGCACGAATCCATGAAAAGGGGGACCCTCTGGTCCAAGGATTCCAGGAGGCTGGCCTTCACTGCGGCCAACAGGTTGTTTGCCATCGAAATCGGCGGCGGCAGAGTGACCGAGTTGGCCTACAATGAAGCCCGCGGTTTCAGTCTGGATGATTGGTCCAATGATGGGACATGGATCGTGTATACCCGGGCCGATGACGATTACAATCGGGATATCTATCTGTTTCAAATCGATGAGAAAAAGGAATACAATGTGACCCTGAATCCGTTTCGGGATTCAGAGGGACGACTGACACCGAACAACAAGAAACTTGTGTTCTTGTCTGACAGGGACGACGGTACGAGCCACCTGTTTGTCCTGCCTCTGGAGAGCCTTAAAGAAGATCCTGATGATCCGGTCGTGCGTGAGCGGATAAAGAAAAAAGAGGCGACGGCGAAGAAAGGGAAGAAGAACGAGGGAGGAGATCAATCGTCTGAATCAGAGAAGAGGCTTATTCTGGAAATGGCCAGGATCGACAGGCGTGCGATCCAGATCACAAGAGGAGAGGAGGGCGTCCGGTCATTTTTCATATCCGATGATGGCAAGAAAGTGTATTTTGTCAGTACGGATAAGAAAGGCCCGGGACTTTTTTCTGTGGACATGGATGGCAAAGACCGGAAAAAAATAACCGATGGTGAGTTTCCAAATCTCATCCCCAGTAAAGATGGAAAAATGGTTTTTTTCAGACAAAATAAATCCGTTCAAAAAATGGTTTTGTCCTCCAAGAAGAAAGAAAAAGTGAAGTTTACGTTCAGTGTAACCATGACCAAGAGAGAAGAGTGGAATCAGATATTTGAGGAGTCCTGGCGTGTGATGAAATACCTGTTTTACGATGAAAACATGCATGGTTATGACTGGGATGCCATCAAATCATCCTATAAACCGTTTCTTCAATATGTGGGCACCAATCAGGATCTCTACGACCTGACCAATGAAATGATCGGGGAATTGAATGCTTCTCATACAGGGGTCAGCGGACCCACACGGGAGAGACCCAAAACCTATTCTACCCAATTTTTAGGTTTCGAGATGCGGCCCGATAAATCCTATTACAAAATCAGCCATATCTATTGGGATGGGCCTGCAGACAGGGAATGGATCGATCTGAAAGTGGGTGATTATGTGATTGCCATCGACGATCAAGAAATCAGGAACGGTGATAACTACTGGAAAGCGCTCAACAGCACTTTGAACGATTACGTCAAGGTGAAAGTCAATGCCAAACCCACTTCATCCGGAGCACGGGAAATACGGATCAAGACCGTCGGTTCACTCCGAAATATCAAATACGAAGCATGGGTCAAGAAAAACCGGGACTATGTGGATCAATTGACCGATAAACTTATCGCCTATGTCCACATTCGATCCATGAATCGAAGTTCTCTGAAGAAATTTGAGAATGAGATCAATCAATTCCACAACAGAAAGGGAATCGTTGTGGATATCCGGTTCAACGGTGGCGGAAATATTGACCAGCAGCTTCTGGATATTTTGGAGCGGAGACCCTACGAATACTGGAATAACAGATGGGGCTCTCGAAAGATGGGGCGCAGGCCCAGGCAGGCGATTGCCGGACCCAAGGTGATGCTCATCAATTGGCGATCGGCCTCGGACAGCGAGGTGACCCCCTTGGGTTTCAGAGATCTGGGATTGGGCAGGATCGTGGGTAATCCCACTTACGGTGCCGTGATCGCGACTGGAAGTTACCGCCTCATCAACGGCGGTCGGATC
>CAZYTI010000715.1:0-3275 GCA_964650065.1 uncultured bacterium | reverse complement strand
CGTTGGGCTGTCTTCCTTGACTGCATAATACTATTATATATCGATATGACGATACTAATCAGTTTCTTCAATTGACACACTCCAGTTCTTTTTGGTAATACACGATATTCTGTGCTCGAGATAAATAATAAAAACTATGCACTGACAGTGCATAGTTTTTATTTGGCACAAAATAATATCCTTAATTATAAATGATTTTTCAAGAAAAATCAAGTCTTTTTCATGGAAAGTTTATAAAATGTGCTCTACGCCTTCCTCCTGTGACGCAACCGGTCCAAGGTCACGGCGACAACAATGACGGTCCCTGTGACGACCTGGGTGACCCAGATGGGCCAGCCGTTTAGTTGACATCCCGTCCGGATGACGGTCATGATGATGGCACCGATCAGGCTGCCGATCACCGACCCTTCTCCCCCTGAAAGACTGCCGCCACCGATGACCACCGCTGCGATGATATCCAGCTCCCGTCCCACGGCACCCGTGGGATCGCCCTGCTCCTGGTAGGACATCATCATCAGACCTGCCAGGCCTGCAAAGGCCCCGGCCGTCCCATAGACAAAGAGTTTCACCCGTTCCACCTCGACGCCGCACAGGCGGGCGGTTTGCTCGTTGGATCCGATGGCAACGATGTGACGTCCCAAACGGGTGTAACGAAGCAATCCCGAGACACATAAGGCCAGCAGGATCATGAGCCAACCCCCCGGCGGAATCAGTTGCCATTTCTGATCCGGCGGGAGAGCGGCCAGTATATCATTCAACCAGGTTTGCTCCACGTTGATGGGCATACTTTTGGCGATCCCCTTGGCGAATCCTCGTACGACGAGTAAGGTCCCCAGGGTGACAATGAAGGGAACCAGCTTCAGGCGTGTGATCAACAATCCATTGACACTTCCCCATAATACCCCCGTGATGATCCCCCCTGCCACGGCAAGTATCGGACTGAATCCCAGGGTTTTCATCAAGCTCGCCACAACCACGGAGCTCATGGCGATGACGGATCCGGCCGAAAGATCGATCCCGCCGGAAATAATGACCAAGGTCATTCCAATGGCAGCAATCCCGACGATCACGGTTTGTTGAATGATGGTTTCCACGGCCATCAATGTGATGATCTTGGTGTTGAGGACCATGAAAAAACCATAGACAAAAATGAGCGCTATTATCGGCCCAAATTTATTGAGCCATGTGAACCAGTCATGTGTGTTTTTGTCTTTATTTGGGGATGACAACCAAATTCCTCCTAACGGGTAGCAACCGCCATCAGTCGATGCTCATCCACATCTTCGACCGGTGTGGCCGGTCCCAGCTCACCCCTGTGCATCACTGCAATGCGGTCGCAAAGTCCCAACAATTCCGGCAGTTCACTGCTGATCATCAGGATGGCCTTTTTCCCCGATGATGCCATCTCATCGATCACGCGGTAGATTTTGGCTTTCGCGGCCACATCGATTCCCCGGGTAGGTTCATCCAAAAGCAGGACATCGACATCATGATAGAGCAACCGGGCAAATGCCGTCTTTTGCTGATTCCCACCGGACAAGGTCATCAGGGTTTGTTCGGGACTCCGGCATCGGATGTCCAGGAGATCGATCCATTTCTGTACGGCTTTATTCTGTCGACTCCGTGAAATCAAACCCATGGGCCCCAGATGCCTCATTTGCGATAGCGTCATATTATCCGCAACACTCATGGTGACGGCCAGACCTTCATCTTTACGATTCTCACTCAAAAAACCGACACCCTCTTTCCACCGCTGTGAAGGGGATCGTTCACCCGAATATACGCCTACCCGGATGCTGCCGCTCTTAATGCGGTTCAAACCGAAGATCACCCTAAGCAGTTCCGTACTCCCTGCTCCGACCAGACCAAATATGCCGACGATTTCACCTTCATGAAGTGTCAGGGATACGGATCGCGGTAATGCCGAACCACTGAGGTCTTTAACTTCTAAGACAGGATTTCCTTTCTTTCGTTCGGACCTGGGATAGAGTTCCTTAATCTCCCGACCAATCATCATCTTCACGATATCATCCAGAGACGTACGATCCGTCTGACGACTTCCCACAACGGCACCGTCCCGGAGTACCGTAATCTTATCGGTCACCTGAAACACTTCATCCAGGAAGTGTGAAATATAAACAATGGACAGCCCCTGC
The DNA here is from genome assembly GCA_964650065.1 of uncultured bacterium. Lineage (GTDB taxonomy): Bacteria > Zhuqueibacterota > QNDG01 > QNDG01 > DSAB01 > CAZYTI01. Next base: position 1,119 of record CAZYTI010000715.1, on the reverse strand, counting down.
TTCTTGAGACGTTTAATGAGTTCAAACAATCTCTGGGTATCGTCATGGCCCAGACTGCTGGTGGGTTCATCAAACACGAGGATTCGGCTGCCCAGAGCCAGGGACCGACCAATCTCAACCAATTGTTGAACGCCCACTGAGAGTTTGCCCACCAGGACATCCGGCCTGATATCGGACTGTTGAAAGTCACTGATGGCATTCAGGGCCCGGCTACGAATTTCCTCCCTGCGGATGAACCCCCATTTTGTGGGTTCGATCCCCAACAAGATGTTTTCTTCAACGCTGAGATGCGGCACCAGGGTCAGTTCTTGGTAGATCATACCGACACCCTTTAGCCGGGCTTGGAGCGGATTCCGTGGCTGATAGGGTTCACCCTCCATCAGCATATCCCCCCGATCCTGATTATAGACCCCGGAGAGAATCTTCATGAGGGTACTCTTACCGGCACCGTTCTCACCAACCAGGGCGTGTACCTGCCCCGGTTTCACAGAAAAATCGACGTTATCCAACGCGACAGTAGCACCAAAGGATTTATGTATCCCCCTCATCTGTAAGCGGGGGATGATGATGTTTTTCATTTTTTGCTGCTTCCCAGCCATTTTTCCAGATCCGGGTATAAGAGTTTCTCCATGGCCGGATCTTTCATATTTTTCTGAGTGACGAGGTGAACGCCCGTATCGATTGTTTTCTCCACCGCTTTCCCCTGAAGGTGGAACACCATTTTTTGCACGCCCAGATAGCCCATCATGAACGGATTCTGTACCACGAGGGCATCGATCTCACCCTTTCCCAAACCCTCGATTTCGGCCGGGGAGCTGTCGAAACCGACAAATCTCACACCACCGGACAGTCGTTTCCGTCTGAGGGCCTGGAGCATGCCATAGGTGGTGGATTCGTTGACACAAAAAATGCCGTCAATGGTCAATTCACCGGATTCATCCATGAATCGCAGCAGTAGGTTTTCAGAGGCCTGCTGCGCATCCGACCGGCTCGATCCGCCGTATTGTTCGCTGCTCACCACTTCGATTCCGGAAAATGCTTCGATGGCTTCCAGAAATCCCGCGGCCCTGCTCTCGGTGCTGTGCCCCCCTTCACTTTCCCTCAATACAACGACATCGC
>CAZYTI010000714.1:0-3276 GCA_964650065.1 uncultured bacterium | reverse complement strand
AGCCAGTCAAGCCGATATCAACCAAAAACTAACTGTTGCTCTTGCTTCTGATACGGGTCCGCATATTTTAGACCAGGATATCTCGTTCTTTTCAGCGTACTATGATAAAAAAGTGCTGGAACCCATTAACCTGGAAGTATTTGGTGGTGCATCTCTTGATGATATACGCGCTCAATATATCGGTAATGTCATAGAGGGAGTGACATTCGATGATAATATCTATGGATTGCCGTACCAGACAAATTCAATGAGCTATGTCCACAATTTAAATGCATATAAAGAAGCAGGATTGGAATTCGAAAAAGACCATCCAAAGACCTGGGAAGACCTTAAGCGCATTGGCGCGCGACTGAAAAAGGTGGAAGACGGTAAAACAGTACGGAAAGGTTATGACTTTCCATACCAGTCCAAACGTTGGCAGCTACAGGCTTTCCAGCCAATGGTTGAGCAGTTCGGAGGAACTATCTTAACCTCCAACAAGGAAGATGCCAATCTAAGTGAGCAGCCTGCTATAAAAGCGCTTGAATTATGGAAAGAAGTCACAGAAGCTACAGGTGATCCTGACTATGCGCTTGCTACTCCGAGTGACCCGAATGTTGACTTCATAGATGGCCGCACAGCCATTTGGTATACGGGTCCCTGGGCCACGAATCAGTTGAAGGATAGATTCGGCGAACCATATAAAGATTGGGCTTTCACTTCTATGGCTCAACTTGATCCGGAAAATCCGAAGACCATGATGTACGGATTTACATGGGGGGTCAATAATAGAAAGGATGAGCTTGAAAAGAAGGTAGCCTGGGATTTTGTCCGCTTCATGCTGGCCAAACCTGAAGAATGGCTGCAGAAAGCCTCTTTTATCCAACCTCGCGCAGGATTGCTGGAAACAAAGACTGCTAAGGAATTTCCTTACATTGATGTTCATCTTGGCGACGTTGAATCAGGTTCCTGGTATGTTCGTTCGGTGCATACGAATGAATTAGTGCAGATTGTAGGGCGCGCTGTCGAAAGAATGATATTTCAGGGTGTTGCGCCGGAGGAATCACTTAAGCAAGCCGATGATGAGGCTGAAAAAATTCTTACCGGTAAATAAATAGAGCGAAAAAAATTAAGAAAGGGTTCATGCAAAGAGAATCTGTATGAACCCTTTCTTTAACTATTTTGGGGAAGATTTAAGCGTAGGGCGAAATGAGTAAAAGCACCAGGAGAAAAAAAAGACATACAATCGGACTAGCAAAAAAGATGAATTTGTGGGGCTATTTGTTTGTTTTACCAGGTCTGCTCATTCTCTTGATCTTCAGATTTATTCCGATGATTATGGCCGGATATCTGAGTTTAACCCAATATGACTTATTTACCTCGCCCAAATTTATCGGTATTCAAAATTATGTGGATCTGGTTCAAGATCGAGTTTTTCTTCAGGCTGTGAGGACATCATTTTTATATGTAATCGGATCGGTTATTCCTGTTCTGATTATCTCTCTTATTTTAGCAATGCTTACTGTCAAAGTAATCCGGTTTGGAAATATTTTTCGAACTTTAATTTTCATTCCGGTAGTTTTAGCCCCGGTAGTTGTGGCTATTCTGTGGAGGTTCCTGTATTTTAAAGCCGGAATGGTAAATACCCTACTGAGTTATTTGAATCTCCCCCCTGTTCCATGGTTAACGACTCCTAGAACTGCATTATTGTCGCTTATACTTATTGCTATATGGAGAGCCTCTCCATATTTTATGGTCATTTTCACTGCCGGTCTACAGTCTATCCCCACTACATATTATGAGGCCGGTAGAATCGACGGCACGAATGCCTGGTCGGAATTTTGGCATATTACTCTGCCTCTTTTGAAGCCGATTATACTGCTCGTCATAGTCATGGCCGTTATTACAGCGCTCAAGGTTTTTGCGGTACCTCAGTTGATGACAGAAGGAGGACCGGCAGGCGCGACCGAAGTCATTCCTCTTCATATATATAAAACAGGTTTTGAATTTTTTAAGATGGGGCGGGCATCAGCAATGTCAATTATTCTTTTTGCTATAATGATGGTTTTTTCACTTGTCCAAATTCGTCTGTTTTCGGAGAAAGATTCATGAATACCCCTCCATTATTAACAGTAAAAACCAATAGATTGGTTTTAAATCAGACAATTATTTATATTTTGCTGATAATTGCCGTAGGATGGGCGTTAGTACCAATTATTTGGATGGTGTTATCATCGCTCAAAACAATGGAAGATATATTTCGTTATCCTATGGAATGGTTACCCAAGCCTTTCTATTATAAAGCGTATCCCGAAGCGTGGGCGCAAAGGAATTTTGCCAGGTATTTCTTCAATAGTACGCTTATTTCGGTGATTATTACCGGAGGGAACATAATAATATGCTCGATGGCAGGTTATTCCCTCGCCAAATATAGGTTCTTCGGTCGTCATTTCATCTTTTTGGCTGTTTTAAGCACGCTTATGCTACCTTTACAGGTGACAATGATACCTCTATTTCTTGTCATAAAAGAGTTTCATTGGCAAAATACGTATGTAGGAATTATTGTACCTTTTTTGGCGAATCCTTTTGGGATTTTCTTAATGCGCCAATACATTTTAGATTTTCCCGTCGAATTGATCGAAGCAGCCCGTATTGATGGAATGTCGGAGGTCGGTATTTTCAGTAAAATTGTCTTGCCATTGGTAAAACCAGCATGCATGGCACTGGCAATATTCACCTTTCGCGAAGCATGGAACCTCTATATATGGCCTTTAATAATAATAACCACCGAAAGCCTCCGGCCACTAACCGTCGGTATCGCGATGTTTATGAGTAATTATGGAACTGATTGGAATCAGTTGCTCGCCGTTGCCACGATTGCCATGTTACCGATGATTTTTATTTTCCTTTTCTTACAGCGTTATTTTGTGGGTGGCATCGTCTTAAGCGGGATGAAAGGATAAATTACATGCAAAATAAAAAAAGCTTCATGAAATCGGTGCTGATCAAAAAATACGGATCTGCTTATGTATATGCCGATACTAAAATGCCCGTACCAGGCCACAATGAGGTTCTGGTTAAAGTAATGGCTAGTGGGTTGTGCAGTACTGATTTACATATTTTAGAAGGTCGAATGGATTTGGGAGAATTACCCCGGATTCCAGGACATGAAATTGCGGGAATAATTATAGAAACCGGTTCGGCAGTGAGAAATTGGCAAATTGAACAGCGTGTTGTTATTGCGATTGATGTTAATTGTGGAAAATGCCGCCATTGCCTGACAGGCAATACTCAAAG
>CAZYTI010000713.1:0-3276 GCA_964650065.1 uncultured bacterium | reverse complement strand
AACGGAAGGGGTAAACCCCGGTTGTTTCCGATCCTTTTCGGAATCACCGGGTGTTATGGGGGTAGGGGAAAAAGGTGATCGGTAACCGGTGATCGGTAATCGGAATAATAGTATCAAGCTTCATGCATTACACTTCACGTTTAATGGCAGGTTGAAATGAAAATACGCATTTTTCTTTTCCTTTGGATTTTATTAACAGGTTATGTATTTGCCAATTCTATGGTCGGCGATTCTACCAAATTGATCATTCTCCCTGATGCCATGAATCCGACATCGATTCACATCGATGAGGACCAAATATATATCACAGATGGTCATAAAATATTGATCTATGGGCGAAAGGATTACCGTCTGAAAAAGATACTGGGGAAACCAGGTGAAGAAGATCAGGCGTTTCGACCTCATGCCCAGGGCATGCGGCTTCGAATTGATGTGGACTCTGAAAATATCGTGGTAAACAGTTCTCAGCGGATTTCCATATTCACTAAAGAAGGATCATTCAAATCTGTTCAAGATTATCCATATCCACAGACAGATTTCGTCCTGCCAATTAACAATCGATATATTGCGGAATATAATTATATCCATGTGGGTACCGGAAAATCATCGAAACATATCCTGATATTTGATGATCAGCTTCAATTTGTAAAAAAGATTACCGAAGGTCCATTAGGCAGCGGTAGTGCCAAGGGATTCGGTGGACCGGACCGACATTTGCACGTCGATCTGATTCCTCATTTTTATGGATTCAGAATTTTTAATGACAAAATATATATTGCCAACTCATATAATGGATTTTTCATCGAGGTCTATGATTCCACAGGTGAGAAACTCTATGAAATCGAAAGCGGTTTTGAGAGGATCGAGGTGGATGATGCGTATAGACAAAATAGGATGAACAAAATTGAAGACCGGCATCAACGGTACATTGATGCGATTGCCATCGATGAAGTCGATGTATTTCCGGTTTTCCAGAATTTTGCTGTTACCGATAACAAAATTTATGTGTACACTTATCAAAGAAAGGAAAACAAACGAGAAATTATGATAATGGATTTGGAGGGAAATTATTTAGAATCAGTCTCGGTTCCCTCTTCAGATTATTCTAAAATCAAGAATGGTCGATACTATTACCTCATACAGAATCAGGATGAGGAATGGGAGCTTCACGCTTTTGAGATTGGATGAAATGAAAAACGGAGTGCATGGTGGTTATTCGAAATAGATTCTATATATTATCGTCAATATTACTTGTATTCCTTTTAGCGATCAGTTGCGGTGAGTCTCAGCTCGATCAGGCGGTTAAAAAGGAGAACATGGCAAAGGTTAGGTTGATTTTGACTCTAAATCCGAAATATGTGAATGGTCGTGATGAAGATGGCAGAACCAGACTGCACAAAGCATCTCTAAAAAACCAGAAAGAAATGGTCGAACTGCTGGTCCGAAAGGGTGCTGATTTGGGGGAACAAGATCGATATGGATTCACGTCCCTCCATTATGCTGCTCAGAAGGGACATTTGGAAGTTGCCCGATTGCTGATCGATCTGGGTGCCAATCCGGCAATACAAAACCACTACGACCATACACCCCTTCATTGGGCTGCAGTGAAGGGTCACAGAGATATCGTTGGACTTCTGATCGACCACGGCTCCGATGCTTTTATACAAGACAGGAATGGTGAGACACCGGCACAACTGGCCCATGAATACGGACATATTGAAGCGGTTGACCTCCTTTTACCTTTTCATATGGCAGCGAGAAAAGGAGACCTTCAACAACTCCGATTGTTGGTGGCAGCACATCCGCAATCCAATAACATGAGAGATGGGAGTGGCAGGACACCCCTGCACCGGGCGTATCGTTATAATCAGTTGGAGGCAGCTGAGTTTCTCATCGCTCATGGGGCTGATCCCAAGGCAATGGATAAGTATGAGCGCACTCCTGATTATTATTCAGAAAAGAATCTGCGCAGACGGACCGGCATCAATCGTTTGCCTCCTTCCATCGTGGAAGTTCTCGATCATGTCTCCTGGGAGATGACAACCAAGTATTCACATATCAACATTGCTCTGGTCAGTGAAGGGGAAATTGTATTTACCAAAGCCTACAGCGGATACAGTCTCGACAACGAAGATGTCTGGGGATCGGTGTCCAAACCGGTTACAGCAATGATGGTCATGCATCTGGTCTCTCAGGGGGCAGTTGAGAGCATTGACGATCCCATCTGGAAATATTCTCCTCGATATGAGAATTGCATGCCTGTCCGTTTTGCCGATGATTCGGTAACGATTCGCCATCTCTTGACCCATACGAGCGGTGTTCCCCACAACAACGAACCGACCTGGAAAGATGGAAAGCTGAATTTGAAATTCAGACCGGGAAGCAACGATCAATATTCCACACCTGGTTATGGGATCCTGGGTCATGTGATTGAAGATGTGACTGGAATGTCCTATAGTGATGCTGTGAAGACATTCATCGGAGAACCTGTGGGTGCTTCATCCTATTGGGTCGAGAAACACTTTAGAGGACCCGGGGCTCGCGTCCATTCCACTGTGAAAGACATGGCACTTTTTTCTATCGGTGTGATGAATCATACTTATGTGCCAGAGAAAATGTTCTATGAGGAAATGATTCAATACCACAATGGTCCTGCAGGAATGGGATGGGGTATACAATACTTCAATGATCCCGACTTAACCGTTTTTCATGGCGGATCCAACGGTCGTCCTCAGGCATATTTGGAGATCAAACCAAGAAAGAAGCTGAGTGTTTCCATTCTCGCCATGTCCAAAGACCGGAATCGTTTTGAATTGGGAGCATTGTCGAGTCGGTTGATGGATATATTGGAGGGTGTGGAATAATTTAAGGGCTAAAGCCCGGCATGGTGAGAGACTTTGAATCTCCGCTCTGAAGGGCGGAGTTAGTCAACAATCCGGTATGATGCGGGGACACCGCTTTTTGATTCATTGTATTAACCTTCTAAAGTTTGGCGCCAGACCATAGACAGAAAGAATATATTGTATAAAAATAACAAATTCAAATGATTAGTCCAGTAAAAAAATGTCCAATTAGCAACACAAACGAGGGACGCTACCGTCCTTTTTTAATTTAAGATCAACATAATTATCGATATTATCAAGATTGTATAAAGTTGAGAATCGAATGTGTACCAATTTACAAATTTGATTCTATCTTGGCAAATTATGGTTTGCTTTTATGGTAGAAATAATTTAATATAGGTACTCGTTACTTTCGATATTAAAATAGAGAGGT
>CAZYTI010000712.1:0-3278 GCA_964650065.1 uncultured bacterium | reverse complement strand
CAGGAAGAAAAAGTGTCAAAGTCGGTACGGTTGAGAATTGAGAAATTATTTCGGCAGGCCGAGTTCGATCGCACTTATAAAAGCAAAATGCGATTGAAAGAGGAATTGGATAAGTGGGAATTGTTCGATGATTATCTTGATCGTTTCCTGGATCTTTTCAAGAAGGGGCGGGGGGAATCTTAACGTATAATATTTGGCCTTATCTTCGATTGAAATTTTAATATGACTCTATAGTGCATATTGAATGACTTCCCACACCTGATTATTTCGTATTGGCCAAATTCGAATTGTCTTTCAGAAGCCTACAAGCAGTGTCTTTTAACCAGCTTCCTGTATCCCGGAACCATGAAAATGATTATTTCGTATATAATATTGTGTTTTTTTTGGAATGAAGGTCGTCGTGTTTTGAGTCGAGATTATCCTGAATCACCTTTTACGGCTGTGATTGGAGTTCTATTCGATAACCAAGAACGGGTCCTCCTGATTCGGCGGGCCAGGCTTCCGGCGAAAGGTAAATGGATTTAACCGACGGGGTGTTGGAGGTGATTCAGAAGGGATTAGAGAAAAAGAGAGAATTGCAGCGGAGAGATGGGCAGGTGCAAGATGGCACTTGAGATCGTATTTTTGTATTACCATCGGATACAATCTATTTCTGATAACTCACAATGGGGAGGGGGATCGCTGTGGAAAATTATATAAAAACTTTAATTATGCTTCCTCTTTTAATGCTTTTGGGTTGTGGCCCTACGAGGCAGAAAATTGAAGTCGGTGGATATGATTTTGAGTATGAAGGAACGACGTACCGAATCGAAAGTGTGGCTCCCAATTTCATAGAAGGATACAACACATTAATTTTGAGAGATGACGACCGGTTTGTCATCAGGGCTGTCGATAAAGAACAGGATGGCATTCTGGATGATGTTATTTTTGGAGATATTTCTTTAGAAGCGGCAAGAGATATTTATCAAGAAGGACTGAGAGCCGGAGAAAGGCGGGGGTATATCCGGAAAAAATCGATTGCCAGGGAGTATAGAACCACCTTTGACCGAAAAAATTTCATTTTGGCCACCTATATATTGGCTCTGGGTGAGATTTATAATAAACTGGTGATAAGGGATATTTACCATCGGGAGGTCATCGTTCTGGATGAGGAAGCCGACGGTATCTTGGACAAAGTTGAGAAGGGAGATGAGAATTTAGGTCATTATCAGAGACTCTACCGAAGTGTCCTGAATAATGGAATACGAGAAGGCCGGGTCATGAAACCGGATGGCAAGTATATTGTGGTTTTAAACTAAGACACAAAAAGACATTTGGTCGAGAAATTGGGTTCACTGGTCAGGTTTACGCCCAGTTTTCTCAAACCCGATTCATCGCCGGGTTGAGGAATGTGGGTCATGTGGACCTCGCATCCTCGAAGTTCCTTCAAGGTATTCATGGCAGCATGAGCTGTCGGATTGGTCGGGGCGCTGATACTCAGAGCAATCAATGTTTCTTCCAGATTCAAACTCACGCTCTTCGCGTTCAACACGTCCTTTTTAAAATTTCCTATGGATTCTGTGACATTGGGCGCCAAGAGATGGATCGCATCGGGTATGTTTGCGAGTCTCTTGATCGCATTCAGAATCAGACTCGATGCTGCGTGCATGAGGGGAGAATTCTTACCTGTGACCAGTGTTCCATCTTTCAGTTCAATGGCCGCTCCACAATAAATACCTTCATGACCCTTCTTTTTCTCTTTTGCCTCTACGGCCGCCTGTCTGGCCATGATGACGACATTCCTGTCTCCGGTTTTCAGAAATAACTCTTCCATCAGGAGTTCAATCCGCTGTACGGTTCTTTTTTCCACAAATCCCATCACATATTCACACATGTATCGAAATCGCCGGCGGATGATTTCTTGTTTCGCCGCTTTTTGAACGATATTATCATCGATGATACTAAAACCCGCTCTATTCACACCCATGTCCGTCGGTGAATGATAAGTGGATTCGGTGCCGGTGATCTTTTCTAAAATTCTCTTGAGGACGGGAAAGATTTCCACATCTCGATTGTAATTGACCGTCGTCTTACCATAAGTATCGAGATGGAACGGATCAATTTGGTTGAAGTCACCGATGTCTGCAGTCGCTGCTTCGTATGCAATGTTAACGGGATGTTTCAAGGGGAGATTCCATATGGGGAAGGTTTCGAATTTGGCATAGCCAGACTGGGTGCCTCTTTTATAATCGTGATATAGTTGGGATAAGCATGTCGCTAACTTTCCACTACCAGGTCCGGGGCCGGTTACAACGACGATGGGATTCTGCGTTTCGATGTATTCGTTGGCACCATATCCTTCCTCACTAACGATCATATCGATATCCGTTGGGTATCCTTTTGTAAAACGATGGGTGAATACGCGAATGTTCCGGCGTTCCAATCGATTCTTGAAAAGCTTGGCCGACGGCTGCTCTTCATAACGGGTGATCACGATACTTCTTATTTCGAGGCCCCATTCCCGTAGATCATCGATGAGCTTCATGGCATCTGAGTCGTAGGTGATACCGAAATCGGCTCGCACCTTCTTTCTTTCGATATCACCGGCGTAGATACATAGGATGATGTCGGCTTTATCTTTCAATTGTTGGAGAAGCCGCATCTTGACGTTGGGATCGAAACCTGGCAATACCCGGGAAGCATGATAATCGAAGAGCAGCTTTCCTCCAAATTCAAGATAGAGTTTGTTATCAAACTTCTTTACCCTTTCCAGGATGGCAGCGGTTTGTTCTTTCAAATAGCGTTCGCAGTCAAAGCCGATTTTGTCATCCATATAATTGCCTCATTAATGATAAGAATACTCGATCTGCTTATATTGATAATATTTTTAAAATTCCAAATATCAAATTCCCCGCCTGCCTGGTTTTCACGCATATTGCCAATATAGTTCAAATGGCGGGCAGGCAAATGCCAAATAAATCCCAAATTCTAAAATCAAAAATAGACTATCGTGATGACTTGTTGGTGAATAATTGAATTGAAGTTCATTTTGTTTTTAGGATGAGATGATTGACACTAAAAATCACATTTTTCTGGTATTGTGGTTAAATGGAAAATCAAAAGTGCCGGGGGCGGGAATCGAACCCGCATGGAGCAAGCTCCGCTGGATTTTGAGTCCAGTGCGTCTACCAATTTCACCACCCCGGCGAAGTTCTTGTTTTTTAACGAAACAATATACGAAATTCAGGGCGTCTTGTCAAGGTTGCATAATTTCGGTCGTAAGAAATCCCGACAGGGTT
>CAZYTI010000711.1:0-3279 GCA_964650065.1 uncultured bacterium | reverse complement strand
GTTGAAAATTTTCAACTGAAAGAAGATATTATACATTCTATTTCTACTGCGTCTCTCCGGAATGTACGGATCGTCGAACAGCTGGAAGAGGGCCGGACGATTACAATCACCATTGAGGGAACCGTTGACCAAGATGAAGTAAAAGAAAATATCTCCAAAATGGTAACGTCTCATCAGACCGATGAAAGTGTTCAGCCTTCGAAAGAAATTGAGGAAATGGCAGGGGAAGACGTCTCACCATTTTTCTCTGCTCTGGCTGTTTACGAGAAACGGATGTCTTCTGCCGAGAAGGCATGGGGAAAGAAAGAATTCGAAGAAGCTCAAAAACAGATACAAGGTATGAAATCCTTATTGGAGCGCTATAAGCCCAGTCAGGACCGTCCATATCATTGGGCGACATACCAGGTCGTCTGGACTCGGACCATTTTGTTGAGTGATCTTATTCGACAGGACCAGCTTGAAGCCGGAGGGAGGAGAGTACGAATAAGAGCCAATCTGGCAGTTATTCAAAAGAGGGCAAAGACTTTACAGACATCGATAGATCAGTTGGAGAAGTTGACCAGCCTGACTAAACCTCAGCAAGTATTCCGCAATATAACGGTAACCCGCTGTCAGGTTGTTCTCAACCGTGCAAATAGGAAAGTGACACCTCGCAGAAGAAGGTAGGGCATGGGGAGATTGACCCACAGGCATGAAATTTCATGGTTTTTATTCATCATATTTGCCTGCCTGTTTTTCACTTTTAGGTCTGCTCATACTAACACCACTGAAGATTGGATTTCGGAATATGAAGTGGTTTTAAAAGAAGCAGCCAAAGGCTGGCGAAATAAAGACTATGCCCGGGCTCTGGATGGTTTTTCCTCTGCCCAAACAATCCTTAAGAATCACATGCCTTCGCCTACTGAGGTGTTTGAGTGGAAAATGTGTCTGGCCCTCAGGACGTATACCTTACTGTTGACTCGTTTGGTTGAGATCGACATCTACAGTGATGAAAAAAATACGGCACGTGTCGCTGAGCTCGTGAATCAAGCCAGGGATTGGGCCGTTATTCTAAAAAAGCAATCCAAAGAATGGACAACGGTGAAAGTGGAAGATCCGGATCGCTCCTCTTTTCGAAAGCGATGGCTCGATCGTTTTTCCAAGGCTGTTGATCATGTTTTAAGATTATCCCGAAAAACGAATTTTTCAGAACGATCATGAATGGGGATAGAAAAATGCCCACGAGGAAGTTACTAAAATTAAGCATTTCATTTTTTTGTATCGCTTTGATGTTCTGTGAAAATAAAAAACAAGAGCAAAGTCATCTTCCTGATCTCCCTGATGGCGTTCAAGCCATTTCTCTATTGGGCGATACGCTTTTTGTGTCCATGCTGCCTGAAGAAGTCTTTTTGGAACGGAATGATCAGCTTCAAAAGGCACGCCTCGAATATAACAGCCATCCCAATGATGTGAATTTTCTTATCTGGTTGGGACGGCGTACGGCTTATCTGGGCAATTATCGCGAAGCCATCGATATTTATACAGAGGGTTTGATGAGACATCAGGAAGATCCGAAATTGTTCCGTCACCGAGGCCATCGGTATATCACATTACGTCAATTCGATCATGCGATAGCCGACTTCCAGAAAGCCGTAAAACATATCCACGGGAAGGAGGATGAAATCGAACCCGATGGAATGCCCAACGCCCGGAATATTCCCACCAGCACTTTGCAGTTCAATATTTGGTACCATCTGGGACTGTCCCATTATTTGAAAGGCGATTTTGAATCGGCGCTGAAAGCCTATCGTGCGTGTATGCAGGTTTCTAAAAATCAAGATGCCCTGGTCGCCACTTCTCATTGGATCTATATGACACTGAGGCGGTTGGGGAAGGATGGTGAGGCGTCTCAGATTCTTGAACCCATAAATGCCGATATGGATATCATCGAGAATGGAAGCTACCACAGGCTACTCCTCCTCTATAAGGGAGACTTAGATGCGGGTGTTCTTATGGATTCTGCCATGAATGCCCTGGACAATGCAACGGTGGGATACGGTGTAGGGAATTATCACTACTACAACGGAAGAAGGGAGGAAGGCAGTCAATATTTTAAGCGTATTTTGGAGGGAGATCAATGGGCATCCTTCGGTTATATTGCCGCCGAAGCAGAACTATCCCCTTTTAAATGACTTTTTACCACAGAATTTCACTGAATGACACAGAAAATAGGGATGCCTATGTATTGTCATCATTGTGGTGAGGAAATCCGATTGCAACACAAATTGGGCAGGCAGGAAACCTGTCCGAAATGTGAAAGCGTTCTACATTGTTGTTTGAATTGTCGCTTTTTTGATGAAGTGGCCTATCATCAATGCCGAGAATCCCAGGCGGAATGGGTACAAGATAAGAGGATGGCAAATTTTTGTGATTATTTTGAACCTGGTGATAAAAAAGGACAATCTTCATCCTCGAAAGCGGAGGAAGCCCGAAAAAAACTGGATCAATTATTCAAAAAATAAAACAATCAGATTCCGGATTTTTTTATCATGACCATCTCCTCGGACATTCGTTCCATCACCAATTTTAATATCAAAAAATCGTTTACCGATAAAAACGGACTGAGGCCGGGCACGAGATTGCAAGGTACCATCCTGAAATTGAGCGATGATGGAAGAGTACTTATCGATTTTGGAAAATTTCGTATTTCTGCAGAGATCAAATTTCCTGTAGAACAACACGAGAGACTCATTTTTCGTGTTACCCAATCTGAAGGACAATTATCCTTGGTGGTTGAAGATCCGCAAGGTAAATCGCCCCAGGAGAGCAGACAAATTATTCACCGATCCCATGTATTACCAAGTGCAAAGTTGGAGATCCTTCCGCAGTTATTGAAAGAGGTTCTAACAAATATCCAAGAGGGACAAAAACCACCAAACGAATTACATGATAGTGTATTTAAGATGAATGCCTATTTCGAACCGTTGCGTCTGGATGGTTCGATACCGGAGCTTATATCTCATTTGAAATTCCTGGTAGAAGAATCAGGACTTTTTTTTGAAAAAAGAATTGAGAAACTCATCTTCCATCTTTTAAAAACAACCCATAAGGCATCCTCTGTCGATTTCCGGGACCATCCCGGATTGAAAGAAATTTTTAATCATGATTTGAAATCGCATCTTACCCGATTGTTGCAAATGCTCTCTTCAGGTTCATCGGTCTTAAAATCAATGGACGAAAGGACGCTGGATAAACTACAGGTCTGTGTAGGTCGATTGTTTGAAAATATCGATTTACAAC
>CAZYTI010000710.1:0-3282 GCA_964650065.1 uncultured bacterium | reverse complement strand
CAGTGGGTGTGTTCTTGCTGACATCCCAACAGGCACACAAAACGTTACAATCCAGAGTATGAACAAGGCAAAGATACCCAGATTGGATTGAATCCCATAAAATGTGATATGTTCGTAAATAACTAAAACAGCGGTTGCGGCCAACCAGATGTAAAAACTGCCCGTTGCCCACTCGTACCGTTCTTTCAGAAACAGGCTGTAGATTGGAATCAGGAGGATAAACAAGACAAGCAGCAGCCAGATAATCCATGTTTCCGGCCAATAAGTCTCAAAAAATCTGCAAGAAAAAATCGCCGCAATGATTTCTATGTAAGCGAAGGAATAGAAGATCACGTTTTGGAAATAGTACCCTGTGTATAGCCATAATCCGGCTAAGAGCAGGAAGATAATCCCAATAAACCGTTGGCCCTGGCCGTCGGAATAAATAAGCGTGAGGAAAAACAGGAAATGACAGATTACTAATAACAAGGGAAAGAGGAACGTTCTGAGTGATTTCCAGAGTTCATCCTCGATATTACCAAGCTTGATGAGAGCCTTCCGCATGAATCCCTTCTCTCTAGTTGTAATAAGCACGAAATAACCCAGGAAAATCGCTATCAGCGAAAAGAATTCAAAGGTTTTCCATTCGGGAATTCTCGTTCCCAAAAAGAAAAGCGCGACTATTTCCGTGATGACTCCGGCAAAGACCAGAAATGTTCCCCCGCCCAGGGCGTGCAGTCGAATCAGCAGCAGCCCTATTCCCAGAGCGACTATAGCATGTTGGGGATAATTGAAAAAAGTCGGCGAATATTCAGGAAAGAGAAACAATTGAAATAGGAAGGGGAAACTATAGAATGCCAGCAAGCCGACAAGCAAAACAATCGAGGCATCACGCGCACTAACGTGTCGGACTTCTGCTAAAGATTTGGGGTCTATAAATAAAAGTTCGCTGCGAATATAAAACAAGACAGGTGACACTGCCAATATCCAGAACGTTATTGTGGGGGTTAATGATATTCTGAAGACATATTTAACGAGAACAAAAAAGAAACACAATATACTTAGGGTTATACTCCCCACAAAAAATCCGTAACGAACTTTCTGAGTATCCATAAAGAAAAAATCTCTCTAAATAACTACAAGGATTCGGTATAAGCAGGAATTTTAATCCTTTCTTATACTCAATCCTTGTAGTTCTTCTTTGCGCGATCCTTCCTGATGCATCAGGCGCATGAAATACAGTCCGGCACCGAGGGTGACAATACCGGAAGTTAGAAGCCTCTGCCAACTGATGCTGTCTATATTCCTGGAACTCAAATAAACAAACAACGTCAGAAGTACGATGCCTATGGCCGCGATGTCCTTGAGTAACCGGTATGCTGTTTCTTTGCACGCTAAAAGATACTCACTGATGACCGCCGTAACAAGTGTTGCTAACAGGCCACAATTGATGAGATGTTCGTTTTTTAGATGGATGAGCCAGCCGTTCCTGGGAAAGTTCGATTGGAGCGCAAACATCAGTCCTATACAAGCAAACGTATAGGGCAGGTAAAACAGAAAATGGCGCGATGTCCTTAACGAATGCGTGATAGCTAATGCCGGGAGCGCTGCTAAAAACATGCCGATAACGGTCGGCCACGCGTGACGATACGATGTGTGGGCTACGGCTTGAAAAAAGACCAGATACACAACAACCTGTGACGCGGTTGAAAAGAAAAACGAGGGTTCCAGGAATGTATTGTGTGCCCAGGGCCACGGATACGTATGCTCATATAAAATTTTGAACCTTCTAATTACAATGCTCAAAACTGCCAAAATAATCGCTACACACGCGAGCGTGAGGGGGTGAAAAACAACGAAGTTGCGTGTCTGTCCTTCAATTGAAGGGAGAAAAAACGGATAGAGTAAGAATATACCCCAGAGCCATAGCGGACTCAGATTCAGGAACCGCCCTGCAATAAAGCTGACTACGGCCCAGACGACGATTTGAAGATTCAGACGGAATAATGTATCAGGAAATGTGTAAAAGACATAGCTCAAACAAGAACTATACACAAGCAGCAATGCCAGCGCAAACCAGAGCAGTGGGGAAAACCTCTGATATTTTTCTTGCTGCGGGGTTCTTTCAAAATAAAAAAACGCCAGGACAACAGCAAGCACGATCAGGGAAATACCGATAAAGAAGTTAGATTGAGGCAGCAGTATCTCAGATAAATCCCCCCTTGAGGGGGGTAGGGGGGTGTCCCCCGCCAGCAGAGCCGCAAGCTGTATCCCTGTCAACTTGCGATTGACAGGATGAAACAGACTGATGGCAAACAGAATAGAACAAGCTAACAAAAGAAACCAAAAAAAGAACTGTTTGAGGGAATTCCAGAGTTCATCCGTTACGTTAGCAAATCTTACGAGAGTAGTTCTTATGAGTCCGTCATCTCTTGCTGTGGCAGATAGGAGCAGACTTAAGAAAAAGGCTGCGAAAGCAGTGCTTATCGGATAATAACCAGGAGAAAGCACCGGGATTGCTGTTAAGATAAAGAAAAAGGCAATGAGTCCTGTAACCGTACCTGCGAAGACACAAAACGCTTTCCCGCCATACGCGTGCAGCCGGGTCAAGAGTGTTGACGCTATCAGGGCGAGCAGAGCATAGTGATGATAATGGGCAACTCCTGGCGAATAGTTAGAAAACGCCAGGAATTGAAGTAAGTGTGGAACGAGATAGAATCCCAGAAACACAGAAAGCAGCACCATTGCGGCGTCACGTGATAATTCATATGTTTGTTTCTTGAGGCGATTGTATTCACTGCGCAAGTAAAACCAGGCAGGGGGAATAGCCAGAATATAGTAAGCTGTCGCAGGTACGACCTTAATCCTAAAAACATATGTGACAACAATGACGCTGAAACACAAAATTGCTGCCGTTATACCACATACAAACAAACTATAACTGACTTTTTGTGTTGTCATTTAAAAAATACCTCATACACAGGCACATTTGAGGAATTATCACTGCAGAGAAAACGGAGATTTAATTATGTATATTTTCTGATGTTTTGTCAAGCTGAATATGTGTGTAATTCACGGGTGCCGGTGTACCCCGTTCGTGGCGACCCTTCAGGGCGAACGGGAGAGGAGGCGCTTCTGAGCAGGTGTAGCAGTAATTTCAACTGTGGGACGAAGTTAGAGGAGCTCAAGTGAAAATTCAAGTAAACAAACTCCATCTACGAGTGTATCTGCACCAAGTGTAATTTGTTGACCAGGGTGCAAATGTATTGAGGCACTGCGGGTCACGGATAAAGGGCAGCTCTT
>CAZYTI010000709.1:0-3288 GCA_964650065.1 uncultured bacterium | reverse complement strand
TCCTTAAAAGCGAGAAGCAGTGCCGAGGCGATGGGGATAGATGCCTTTACAATGGCAGCGAAAAGGGGATGGGAAATCTATCCCTGTGGTGCAAGGGTGGAGGCGGACAAACTGCCCCATGTTTTGCTCATCGGATTAATTTTAATCGTTTGATTTTAATTGATCCAGTAGCAAACCCCCTCCCACAAAGCTTTTTCCCATAACCTGAGGAAGATCTAATGAATGAAATAGGTATTGTGGATACGACCTACCGGGATGCCAATCAGAGTCAGTGGGGCGAACAGATGAGCACAGCCATGATGTTTAAGATCGCTCCCCAGATGAACCGCGCCGGGTTCAAGGCCATTGGCGCCTCGGCAACGAGCCACTTTGAATACGCGGTTCGTTATTTGCGTGAAGACCCCTGGGAGAGGCTCAGGCTCCTTTCCAAGTTGATTACAAGCACGCCCTTGAGCTTTATGATGCTGGGAACAAGTCTGAACATCTTCAGGTACATCATGGGCCCCATCATGGGCACCTGGATGGAGCGACTGGCCGCCAACGGGATCAGCCGTGTCCAACTCATGGAGGCCTCAAACAATATGGGTGATCTGGCCGAAACAGTCCGTTATGCGAAAGATGCCGGCCTCCAGGTGATCATTCCGTTGGTCTATTCCCACAGCGATGTC
Organism: uncultured bacterium; assembly: GCA_964650065.1. Taxonomy (GTDB): domain Bacteria; phylum Zhuqueibacterota; class QNDG01; order QNDG01; family DSAB01; genus CAZYTI01. The sequence continues at coordinate 2,620 of CAZYTI010000709.1, read as the reverse complement.
CATACCGACGAATATTATGCACAAAGGACAAGAGACGCCGTAAAACTCAGCCCCGACGTCATATACCTGAAAGATCCGGGAGGCCTCATAACGCCGGAACGGACCAGGACACTTTTTCCTATGATCCAGCAAAATCTCGATGGTGTGCCTCTCGAGTTCCATTCACATTGTACCACGGGGCTTGCCCCGCTCTGTTATCTTGAAGCCATGAAACTCGGCGTAAAGTCTTTTCATACCGCGATTTCCCCCCTTGCCAATGGTCCTTCTCAACCCGCAACGGAGACTTTTCTGAAAAATGCCATATGCCACGGGTATACATCCGGTGTGGACCGGGAGGCCCTTGAGACCATCGCCGCCCATTTCAGAGAAATCGCAAAGGCGGAGGGTCTGCCCATAGGCGTGCCCCTCGAGTATGACGTGTATCAATTTCAGCATCAAGTGCCCGGGGGTGTCATCTCGAACCTGAAACGTCAGATTGCCCAGCTTGGGGCGGAACACCGTCTGGATGAGATCCTTGAAGAAACGGTTTTGGTCGCTAAAGAACTCGGCTATCCTATTATGGTGACCCCCTTTTCCCAGTTCGCCGTCACCCAGGCATCGATTAATGTCATGCAGGGTGAGCGATACAAAACCATTACTGATGAAATTATCAAATTTTCACTCGGGCATTACGGAAAACAGATAAAACCGGTTGATGACAATCTCATGGACAAGATTCACGCACTGAAAAGGACCAAAGAATTCAGCGAATGGGAAAGGCCTCAGACGTCTATCGAGGATATTCGGCATCAAATGGGCTCCAACCTCAGTGAAGATGAGCTTTTACTTCTCGCCCTGGCCCCGGAAGACGATTTCAAGGCAATGAAAGCAGCCGGACCCATTAACACCGAATACTCAGGTGCAACCAAACCCCTGGCTGCCTTTATCAAGGAACTGACAAAACAGAAAAAACCAGCGTACATCAGTATTCAGAGAGAGGATTTTTCGCTCACTCTCAGAAAACATGCACAATCACTCTTGTCAAAAAACGATTTCACCACAGAGCCGTCCGCCGTCGCCAACCCGTAACAAAAACGGCGGGTAAAGGCTATGGCGGGACAAGCAGAGGACACAGAGAAAAAATGAAAATGGAGGAGATTTAATGAGCAAGAAGAATGAATTTTCGCCGCCAAATGATGAGGAACTTATCGAAATATTAAAGATACTCAACGATTCGGATTTTGACGAATTACGTCTCGAAATGAGCAGCCTGGGAGTGACTTTCAGCAAGCGTTCAATGGAGATTCCCGATCAACCTATTGAGAGAGCGATCAAAGAGAGAAGGGTCCCATCGGCCCGTGAGGAATCAGGGGCAGAAGAAAATGTAATGCCGGCCCAAAAAGCCCCTTCAAAGCCTGAAGCCCAAGCGGAACTCCCTTTAGAAGAGGAAGGATTGATCCCTATTAAATCACCCTTATTAGGTATATTTTATCGGTCCCCAAAGCCGGGGGCACCCCCCTTCGTGGAGACAGGGTCTGTGGTAACAGAGGATGATACGGTTTGCCTGGTTGAAGTCATGAAGCTTTTTAACACTGTGAAGGCGGGTGTCAAAGGCCGTATTGCAAAGATCTGTGCTGAAAACAACCAGATGATCGAGTACAATCAGACGCTATTTCTCGTTGAACCAAAAACAGACCAGGCGGAATCTCCCGCCGCATGAAGTTACTAAAGGGAGCGCAAAATTGTTTACAACAAACCCTACTAAATCCCCCCTACCCCCCTTTGATAAAGGGGGGAAAGGCCTCCACAACGATTAGAGGGCAAGCCCGCTACTCAGACAGCGGGCAAGCCTTTAAAATCCCCCTTTCATAAAGGGGGATAGAGGGGGATTTAGTTTTGGGTTGATAACACAATGCAAACTAGATAATGCACTGCGTGGTAATATAAGGAGAGTACTATGAGCGAAATAAACATTGTTGACACCACCTATCGCGATGCCAACGCGAGTCAATGGGGCGAAAAAATGAGTACCGCCATGATGTACAAGATCGCGCCTGTGATGAACCGTGCGGGATTTCATGCCCTGGACGCCACGGCCATCAGCCACTTTGAATATGCGGTTCGTTATCTTCGTGAAAATCCATGGGAGAGGATGAGGCTTCTTTCAAAGGTGATCGTCAACGCCCCTTTAAGCTTGATGATGCTGGGAAATTCTCTGAATCTATTCAGGCATATTGGCGGGCCTATTATAGGCACATGGATGGAAAGGTTGGCCGCCAACGGGATAGGGCGTGTACAACTCATGGAATCCACAAATATCATGGAGGATATAGCCGAAGCGGTCCAATATGCCAAAAACGTCGGTGTTGAATCTGTCGTCGCCCTGACCTATACCCACAGCGAAGTCCATACGGATGAATATTACGCACAAAAGACACGGGATGCGGTAAAAACCAAGCCGGACGTCATCTATTTTAAAGACCCGGGAGGATTGATCACCCCTGAACGAACACGGACCTTGATCCCCGCGATCCAGGAGAATCTTGATGGCCTGCCGCTTGAATTCCATTCCCATTGCACAACGGGTCTTGCCCCGCTCTGTTATTTAGAAGCCATGAAGCTCGGCGTAAAGACATTCCAT
>CAZYTI010000708.1:0-3289 GCA_964650065.1 uncultured bacterium | reverse complement strand
AGTAGCCTCCGGGGTAAAGTACTTCATGAAGTTTCGGGATGTGATTAGCAGATAAGATACTGAAGTCATAGCCGGTGGTCTATGACTAATCACGGGTCTTGACTAGAACAGAGGCAAATTAATAGCCTAAGTTCTTGTCATGACCCTATGCGAAATATATATTCTTTGATCCGGACTGAGAATTATCGTGTGATTAACCCTACCATCGCCGTTTATGGCGACGCGTTTTGAAAGGAGAATGCGACCATGAATAATGACCCGAAGGATAAGATTTCGTCGTATATAAATGAATTGATAGAGCGATTCAAGTTTCCCCAGCTGAATCCAAGGCTGGCTGGCGCCTTGAAGATCCTCATCGCCGGGGTCGTGCTGGTATTTATTTTCTATAACCTCTTTTTCGTTTACGTTCGGCCAGATGAGTACGGGATCAAGGTGGCCCGAGTCGGCATAAACCGGGGCGTTCAAAAAGAGGTTTATCATGCCGGTCTGACGTTTGTTCTACCCTTTGGGTTGCAGCAGATGTATCGCCTGCCCAAGGGTATTCAGGTGCTGGAGCTGACCAATTTTCCCGAAACCGCCGCCGGGACGGCCCGGAAAGACCGGGCCGCACACATTCAAACCTCGGACGGCTTTTTCGTGGACGTGGACGTCTCCATGCTTTACCACATCAAGGATCCCTACCTGGTTTTTACCACCATCGGTCCCGGCACCCTCTTTGAAGACAACGGCATTATACCCAAGGCCGAACCGGCCTTGAAAGAGACTTTGGGAAAGCTGACCACCGAAGAATTTTACAACAGTCCCATGAGGGTTAAAAAAGCGGAAGAGGCCAAGGGTCAGCTAAACAACGAATTAAATCTAAAAGGCATCGAAGTCGACCAAGTGCTGGTGCGTTATTTCAAATACAGCCCGGAAATCCAGAAAAACATTGAGGAGAAGAAGCTCCAGGACCAGATGGTATTTACCAACCAGGCGGCAGCCCGGGCGGCCAAGGAAGAGGCCCAATTGAAGAAAATCGTTCAGGAGGGAATGGTTATCGCCGCCGTTGAGATGGAAAAGGGCAAAGCCTATGTCACCCGAAAAATCGCCGAGAAAGATCTTTATGTTCGCAAGATAAAAGCAAAAGCAGACCTGCTGGTGCAGCTGGCCGAGGCGGAACGGGTACGCCTGAAAAATGAATCCCTGAAAGGGATCGGCTCCGAGCGCATGGTGGGATTGAAAATGGCCGATACCTACAAGGGTCTGGACCTTATCATCCTGCCCAGCGACGGTTCGCATGGGGTCAACCCATTGAATCTGAACAACACCCTGCAATTATTCGACGTTCGCAAAGGAGGTAACAAATGAGGCGCTTTTTTATCTCGTCAATTTTAATGGTAGCAGTGCTCACCGCGGTTGGCTGTGTTCCCCATACCACGGGGGAAACAGAGGTGGGCGTCAGGACCCGCAAAATGGCTTTTTTCGGCCCAAAGGGCGTTGAAAATCGGGTCTATGCCCAGGGCGCCACCTATTTTTTCCTGCCGTTTATCAATGACTGGCATGTCTTTGACACCAAGCTGCAGAACCTGGAGATGACATTTTCGAAAATAAGGGGCGACCGGCGAACTCAAGACGACCTGGTGTTTAAAACCATCGACGGTAACGACATCAGTCTTGATGTCATTATTGCCTATCGCATCGATGCGAATAAAGCGCCCTATATTCTCCAGTACGTGGCCCACGACGACGTCACCTTGCGGGATACAATTGTCCGGACCGTCGCCCGGAGCAAACCGCGGGACATTTTCGGCGAGCTTAAGACCGAGGCCTTCTATGTTGCCGAAGCCCGCGAAACCCAGGCCAACAATGCCAAGGATGCGCTTCAGCAAATCCTGGGGCCCATGGGTATCGTCGTGGAAAAAGTGCTGACCAATGACTATCGTTTTAACCCTGAATATACGAAGGCTATTGAGGACAAAAAAGTGGCCGATCAGCAGGTGGAGAAGAACAAGTCGGCCCAGCACGCCGCACTTGAAGAATACAAACGTAAACTGGAAGAAGCCCGGGGTGAAGTCAACAAAATGGTGGCCGACGCCGACGGTCAGTACCTCAAGGCCAAAATCGAAGCTGATGTGTACCTGGAACAACAACAGCTTCTTGCCAAGGCTATCCAGGCCGAAGGCATCTCGGAAGCCAAGGGCATCCAGGAAATGAACAACGCCCTGGCCGGCTCGGGCGGCGAGGCAATTGTGAAACTAAGAATCGCCGAGGCGCTACAGGGAAAGCGTATCATGTTGCTGCCGGTGTCCGAGGGTGGGATGAATCTCAAGACCACCGACATCAACCGGCTGATCGAAACATTAGGCGTTAAATCGCTTTCCGGTGGGCAATGACGGCGGTAGTGAGGTGAACAGCCCAAAAGGTAAAAAACGGTAAGGGTCGATCTGAAATCGAAAAACCGCAGGACTATCATCGCTAATTCGATGATTTTGCGATTGAGAATCGGCCAAAGATGGCCTGAATATGGGCTGCCAAAATGCCAAGTTATTCTTGCGCACGACCTAAGGCCTTGAGGAGGAAGTATATTTTGAACAATAAGACACCGCAAATCCTGTCACCGGAAGGGTGTGCGAGTAGAATCTTCGAAATGAGTGGGGCAGAGTTCGAACCGGATATCGCCGCAGGCCTATGGTCTAAAATAATAAACCATAAGTGGCTTCTCTCGGAAAAAGTCGGTCGGGATGTGGGGTTGCGGACAGCCTGCATCGATTTTTTAGAAGACATGGAGCAAGCCCATAATGAGTACAGGACGTATAAGCGGAAGGATATCTTGAAAGAGATGGGGGCACAGAACATTAGTAGGGAAATATGGGATACAATAGCCGACTCCCAGCCCCCCAAACAACTGGTCCAACGCAGAATCATTCTTCCCCTGACGGAGGAGATCCTGGTAAAAAAGCATGGGGTTGTTCGCCCCAAGACGATCATATTCTTTGGACCTCCCGGTACAGGAAAGACTCACTTTGTAAAGGCCATAGCAGGTGTTTTGTCCTGGTGGTACATAGAGATCATACCGAGCATGCTTATGGCGGATGGTGTGGAAAAAGTCGGGGCAAATCTGCGTGAAGTTATGCAACAGGCAAGAAACCTTGATGAAGTGGTCCTCTTTATAGATGAGTTCGAAGAGATCGCGGGCAGCCGTGACAGGGCGGACCGGATTGATAAGTCCATTACCAACGAGTTTTTAAAACAGATTCCTCTGCTCAAGAATCAGGAAAACAAGATACTCCTGGTGTGTGCCACGAATTAC
>CAZYTI010000707.1:0-3291 GCA_964650065.1 uncultured bacterium | reverse complement strand
GCAATCCGGGCTTAAACCTCTTCCCTTTCCCACCCAGGTTATGTTTGCATCGGCAATGGTGGAGATGTTTAACGCTGCAAAGAAAAAAGAGTACATGGCTCCCTTTTCCGGACAGATTTCCGGTCTTATAAAAGAAGTTAAACCGGCAGCGGTGATTTTAGAAGAAATGGTAGCTGAAACGGTGGATATTATCAGCCGTCGGCTTCCGGAAACCGTTATAGCAAAATAATGAAGATGTCTTATAATATGAGCGCAATTAAGATATAAACGCTGGATGTTCTGCCCAACTGGGTTGGAGGCAACGCCCGGTCCCCTTGTCCATATGCCGGCCCCGGTGGCTGTTTTTGTCGGATCCGACCATCTGGAGTTTCTGCTTGCAACCGGATTTGGCCGGGACAAAAAGGTGAAGCTGGGTGATTGATATCAGGACCAGCGCGGAAATTTCGCTCCAGGCAGGGAACCGGATTATTTCCTGCTCGACGGATACGGGAAGGGTCTTTGAAGGAGGACGGATTAAACATGACATGCGTGCGGCTCCGGGAGTCATTGATGACTTGGCTGTTTGAACCAGATAGAAGGATTCGGTTATCGGAGGTCAAGCGTCTCTGGGAATTTGTGGGTCCTGGGTCTTGGAGGCCATGGCGGAAGCGCGGCGAAAATGGGAGCCCGATATTGGCCTGATAAAAAACAAGAGGTTTTGAATCAGCTTTAGATCAGAATTTTGGTTGCTTGTTTAAGGTCTTTTTCATTTTGGATAGAATATCGTGCGTATACTCGTTGGCATTTAGAATTAAAAAATCATTTAAGCTTTAGGATTCATTCTGGATCGATATAGTAAGGAGTTTATTATGACTGATCAAGCATTAACAGGACTGAAGGTAATAGAATATGCCAATATGGTTTCAGGTCCGTATTGTGGAAAGCTATTAGCCGATCTTGGTGCTGAAGTTATTAAAATCGAGGAGCCTTATCGTGGAGATGATGCTAGACGATGTGAGCCCTTTGCTAACAATATCCCTGGTATCGAGAGAAGTGGATTTTTTGCATATCTTAATACAAATAAAAAGAGCATTACGCTTAATTTAGATTCCATAAAAGGAAAGGAGATTTTTAAAGAACTCATTAGAGAATCAGATATTTTAATAGAAAACCACCCTCCAAAATGGATTGATGAAATCGGCATAAAATATGAAATCCTCGAGAAGGTTAATCCACAATTAATAATGACCTCAATCACTCCTTTTGGTCAAACAGGCCCCTATAAGGACTACGAAGCTTATGAATTAAATACATACTGTGGAAGCCCGTTTGGTGCGCTAAGCACAGCTGCATTGGAGGAACCCGTAAACAAGCCGATAAAAGGCGGAGGCAGACAATCTGAGTTTATGGGCGCTCAAGCTGCAGCCGTAGCTACTATGTGTGCGGTTATATCACGAAAAAAGATTGGCGAGGGGCAACATATTGATATCGCCCTTCAAGAGTTGATGACGGGCCAATGTGAAGCTGCCATTGAGCACTGGACGTTTGCTGAAAATGAAATGGTCGGCGTTATGCATCCTGTTATTACTCCAATAATGCCATTCCCTTGTAAAGATGGTTGGGTATTTTTGCATTTTGCTGAAGATCATCAATACGACAGTTTTGTGGAACTCATGGGGAATCCTGACTGGAATGATAAAGAATTATTTGGAGACCGATTTAAGCGGGCGGATTATGTCGATGCATTGGTTCCTCTTATATCGGAGTGGACAATGCAATTTACGAAAGAAGAACTTTTCAAAATGAGCCAAGCTGTACATGCTCCTGTAGGACCTTCCTACACGTCTGAGGAAGTGGTCAATTCACCACATTTATCAGACCGAAAATATTTTATCGAGATTGAGCATCCGGAAATCGGTTTGGCTAAATATCCCGGGGCACCCTACAGACTGTCTTTGACGCCATGGAAAATTAATTGCCACGCACCGCTTTTAGGAGAGCACAATGAACTAATATACAGTGGACGAATGGGATATACCAAACAGGATTTCATAAAACTAACTCAAATGAATATTATTTAAGTTAGATTTTGGAAGGGAAGATACATATGAATGTAATGGCACTTGAAGGGATTACAGTTGTTGATTTCGGGCAAGCCTGGGCCGGGCCCCATTTCGGTAGAACATTAGCAGATATGGGCGCAAGGGTAATAAAGGTTGAAAGCCGGAAACGAATGGATGTTATTAGGGCCATTCCACCATGGCCAACAGGTGAATCTCCCGGTCCAAACAATTCCGGATTTTATAACTGGCTTAACCGAAACAAATTAGCGGTGACTATCGATTTGAAAACCTTCCGTGGTTCTGAACTGGCAAAAGAAATCATAAAAATAAGTGACATCCTGGTGGAAAATTATTCCAGAGGCGTTATGGAAAAATTCGGTTTGGATTATGAGTCTGTAAGAAAAGTTAACCCCAAAATTATTTATGTTGCTTTAACCGCCTTTGGCTCAGACGGTCCTTTTAAAAATTATGTGATGTATGGAAGGCCCCAAATTTATGTGAGCGGTTTGGCCCATGTAACGGGATATCCGGATCAAGCTCCACACCCTATCAATATTAGCTGGGGGGATCCGGTTGGCGGACATCATGGAATGCTCGCAGCACTCAGTGCCATCTATTATCGGGAAAAAACCGGTGAGGGCCAATATATCGAAGTTTCGCAACAGGAAAGTCTGATCAGTGTCTCTCCGGAAAATATTATGGATTATACCCTAAATAAACGTATCCGGACGCGACAGGGTAATCGGCATGAATTTATGGCGCCTCATAACTCTTATCGCTGTTCAGGTGAAAGTTTAAGCTGGGTTACGATTGCCATAGCCACTGATGAAGAATGGGAATCGCTATGCGATGTGATGGGGAATCCGGAATGGGCAAAAAGTGATAAATTTTCTGATAATTTGAGTCGATGGCAAAACCAGGAAGAAATGGATGAACATCTAGAAGAGTGGACCATTCGATTTACACCCTATGAAGTGACTGAAATGTTACAGAAGAGGAATATTGCCGCTTTTCCTGTATTAAGCAACAGGGGTGCAGTTGAAGACCCGCATCTTAATGCCAGAGGTTTTTTTGAAAAAATTAGTCATCCGGATCCAGCCGTTGATGATCGAATTTATGATGGTATCCTTTGGAAAATGAATAAGACTCCGGGTAGAATATCCAGAAGAGCTCCATTTATTGGAGAACATAATAAATATGTTTTCGGTGAGCTATTAGGAATGCCTCAAGAAGAAATCAAAGATTTGAT
>CAZYTI010000706.1:0-3293 GCA_964650065.1 uncultured bacterium | reverse complement strand
AGTAAACGACCACGCCCAAAGGACGTGGCTTTAAAAGGCGACCCTGAAAGGGTCGTATTACCTATCTAACATTTCGAGTTGATCCATGCGTCTATCACGTTCAAGCTGCCAACGAACATATTTCCGTATCTTTTCCTCATCTATTCCAACTGTACTTACACAGTATCCCTGTGCCCAATAATGTCGACCCCAATATCGATGTTTCATTTTATCATGTCGGCTGAATACTCTTATGGCACTTTTCCCTTTCAAATATCCGACTATTTCCGATATCGAATTCTTCGGTGGAAAACTTAATACCAAGTGCACGTGGTCTAACTGTACATTCTTTTCAAGGATCTCTATCTTCTTCCATACACACAAGGATTCAAGGCTCTCGTCCACGGTCCGCCTCACCCCTTTGTCGAGCACCTTATATCGGTATTTTGGACACCAAATTAAATGGCACATGCATTCCCATACTACATGTGCTATCTTGTTAAAACGATTCATTTTTCCTCCTTATCAGTTTCAGGGTCGCCTTACCCTTATGATAAGGAGGTTTTATTTTTTCCACCACCAATCACTACGGATAATGTAAAACCAAGCTCAGACCATCGGCATAGCCGATGGTTTATGGATATAATTAATTGTTACAATTGTATGCTGCAAAACAATAACAGAAGAATAGCATGAGATAAAATGGGATTTTCTCTTTGTGGAAGTCTTCATATAAAGAGGCATCCCATATATACAGTTAAATGATTTGTTTATATGTATATACATTTAAATATACAGAATCCTTTTTTTAAAGTCAAGCATAAAATAAGCATGTTATCCCGTTTTTAAGACGGATTGCCTCATAATCGAAGTAATCCTTTGGGAAAGGAGTTATTCTATGAGCACAACGACCAAATGCGAGTGACTACAGGTGTAAACTTCAGATCTTGCTTGAGTAAATGAACTCCATTTACCAAGTTCGGATTAATATTTAAATGCCTTTTCAAATATTACGATACGATCTTCTTCAACACCTCCGCGTATCGATCCATCTCCTCCCTGGTACGCTTTTCCGTGACCGCGATGAGGAGGCCGTCATTAATGCCATAATCAAAACGGCCCAGATCGATGCCGGCAAAGATCTTCTCCTTCCGCATCTCGGCAATGATCAGTTTGGGTGACACCGGACACTTGATGACAAATTCCTTGAAAAAAGGACGGGAGAAAAGCAACTCGACACCATCGATTGCTTTGAGTTTATCGGCCAAATAATGGGCCTTCTGAAAGCAAAGATTCGCAACGGTCTGTATGCCCTGCTTGCCCATGAGGGCCATATAAACGGTCGAAGCCAGAGCACAGAGCTGTTCGTTGGTGCAGATGGCTGAGGTGGCTTTTTCTCTCCGGATATGCTGTTCCCGTGTCTGGAGTGTTAATACAAAACCCCGGCGACCCTTCGTATCCTGGGTAACGCCCACCAATCGGCCCGGAAGCCTGCGAATGAGGGGCTGCTTCACCGCAAAAATGCCGACATAGGGTCCACCGAAATTGAGCGCATTGCCCATGCCCTGTCCCTCACCCGTGGCCACATCGGCTCCGTACTCACCAGGTGGTTTGAGAACACCCAGGGAGATGGGATCCACGGAAACGACAAACAGTCCTCCTGCATCATGGATGATTTTCTCTATCTCTTCAACCTCTTCCAGGTTTCCAAAAAAGTTTGGATGTTGAATCAATACGCCGGCGGTTTGATCATCGATCTTTGCTTTGAGATCGTTCAGGTCCGTCATTCCCCCCTCTATCCCCACATCCTCCTGACAGACGCCGCTACGTCTGCAGTAACTGCTTACCACTTTTCGGTAGAAAGGATGAACGCTCCCGGAGACGAGGATCTTCTCCCGTCTCAGTTGGGCCTGTACCAGGAGAGAAGCCTCAGCAAGGGCCGAGGCACCATCATACATGGATGCATTGGCCACATCCATGCCTGTGAGGTTGGCGATCATGGTTTGATATTCATAGATGGACTGTAGGTTGCCCTGGCTGACCTCAGGCTGGTAAGGTGTATAGGCCGTATAAAACTCCGAACGGGAAATCACATGATCTACAGCAGCGGGAATGAAGTGATCGTAAGCGCCACCCCCTAAAAAGCAAGTGTGCGTTCCGGCATGTTCGTTCTTACTGGCCATCTCCTGAAGCAGCTTGGTGACTTCAAACTCGGATAGTGGTTCGGGCAGATCGAGGTCCCCCTTAAAACGGGCCTCCTCCGGTATCGCTTCTAATAATTCTTCAAAATCAGAAACCCCGATTGTCTTCAGCATTTCTTTTCGATTCTCCTCAGTGGTCGGAATAAATGGCATAATAGTTCTCCACGTATCTTTGTTATATTATATAATTATTTTTATCGTTGTTTTTCGGATGCTGTAAAGATATGAAATTTTATTCTCTTTTCAAAAAGGATTTTCTCACAAAGAAGAATACTTTTTGAATCACCGAATGAAGTGAGTGATTTCCAATTGGGAAGCCTCGAGTATTCTGTCGGATTTGGCTTACGTTTCGCCCATAAATCCTCAGGAGATAATTAATCTGAAGGTCGAGTTCGGCTTTGAGGAAGGAACCTCGGGAGTCTATATCGGCGCATTAGAAGTCTTTTGGCCCGGTTTATTTATAAATTGAATGTTATAAAGACACGACTTCAATTATCAATTATCAATTGTCAATTGATTATTTTTACCGTTTACCGTTCACTGTTCACCTTCTTCACCGATTACTGTTTACCGATAACCGATAACCGATTACCGCTCTTCACCCCTTTCCAAACGCCACATCCGGAATCCCTCCCCACAGGACTTTTGTTAATTCCTGGGATTTTCTGAGCGCCTCGAATCCCTTCGGTGCAATGGAGTAATAGATCTTCCTGCGTCCGCCTCTCTCCGGTGTCGGATCTCCGATGGTCTTATACACGTATTCCTTTTTAACCAATTGATCCAGGGAACTGTAAAGTGTTCCATATGTCACGTTTTCCCCGGTTACACTCATGACATGTTTCCGAATGGTGACCCCATACGCATTGTCCTTCAACTGCCAGATCGCCAATAAGAGTATCTCTTCAGATTTGGTCAAATACTTCATATCATAATCCTTTTTTTTATGGTCATCATATTTCTCTTTTTATCTCAATTGTTCCTAGCTCTCAGCTTTCACCAATAGTTTTACTGATAACCGATTACAGATTACCGATTACCATTTTCTCACCGTTTACCGTTCACCGGTCACCGTTTACTTTCTTCCTTATGATCTACTTTCTTTTAGGACTTTTA
>CAZYTI010000705.1:0-3295 GCA_964650065.1 uncultured bacterium | reverse complement strand
CGGCTAAATGAACGACATAATCAATATCTTTTGTGAGGTTTATTATTGTTTCGGGATTCGTCAAGTCACCTATTGTGTAACTTAATTCATATAGATTATTAATATTTTGAAGCTTCTTTTCATCCCTTATCAAGCAATGTATTTTAAAAGCATGGGCTCTTAACCTTTGGATTAGATCTGGTCCTAAATAACCGGTCGCACCTGTAATTAATATTTTCATTTAACCAACTCCTCAATGACGTTTACCAAGTACAAATCAACGCCAAAACATTCAACTTCTGCCATTGCCACCCTCATTTTCCTTAAAAGTCCGTTTTTTTCTTATAAACGCTACGGCTGCAATTCCTCCTACCACAAAATCGGCGATGACATGCGCGAGCCGTAACAGAACACAAGCGAAAACTGCGTTTTCCACAGAAACAATTTGTGAAAGCATCACAATCCCAATTCCCTCTCTCACCCCCATCCCTCCAGGAGCGAAGACTGCAAGCAGTCCGATAATCAGGCCTGCCGCTGCTGCTGCTGTAATCAAAGGAAAATGTTGAATCCCGACAGGCTCAAAAACGCGGACACAAAAAAACTGCATCACTCCCAGGATGAACCAGAGTACGAAATACAACCCAATAAATTTCAAATACAGTCCGTAACTCCAGGACATTTCTTCCTGGTTGTCCGGCAAATCTTGCGTTTCATTGCCGGGAGAGAGTTGGAATAACTTATTCAGCAGCACAGCAAAAATCCTATTAAGCACTTTGGGATGGATCAATACGATCATCAAGATTGGCAGGACAACCAAAAAATAGCGTGCCACAAACGGTAACTGGGAAATAGCCAGTAAACTACACAACGCTCCTGTGAAAAATAACAGGCTATTATTAATTACAAAGTTTTTTCCGATTTTATCGTGACCGATGTTTAAAAAGCGTGAAAAAACATAATAATTCGTGGCGTAAAAAATTTTTCCCGGAATATACACCCCAAGACGGGAAAAAGCCGCGACCTGAAACGTCTGCCAATAGGTGATTTGCGTATTCAAGGCGCGATATGTGGAATAATGCACATAAACATAGCATACAAAAATGGCGAAGGCTAACAGTAATATCAGAAATACGGTCCCAAACTGGGATACTTCTGAAAGCGCGGCAAATCTTTCTTTGTGCCGGTAAAGATTGATAATGGCCCCCACATAATAAAAGCCCAGATAATTTCGGATAATCCAAACATTTTTGGCAAGCTTAAGAAATTTTTTTAAAATTTGAAAGATGTTCATCTTATCAACCTCTTTGACCGATAATTTTCGCGGGAACGCCAACAGCAATACTATAAGGCGGGATGTCTTTGGTTACGACACTCCCGGCTCCAACCACTGAGCCTTTTCCAATCGTGATGCCATCCAGGATAATTGCATTCGCTCCTACCCACACATTCTCCTCAATCGTTGTCGGCCTTGGGAGAATGCCTTGTAACCGTATCAGGACATTCGGATTTCTAAAGCCATGATTGCCGGTAAGAATAACCACATTAGGCCCTAACAATGAGTCTTTGCCGATTTTTAATTTTCCTGTACCATCAAGAAAACAATTTTGTCCAACATGGACTGAATCTCCTATAATCACCTCCCCAACATAATCCTCAGAACCACCGCCACTGATCCTGCAAAGCCGAGAAATATAGACATCGTTACCAAGCGTGATTTTCGAGCGGCCTGATTTGGGGTCTATGTAGCTATATTCCCCGATAAATACCCTATCACCTAAGAAAATTTTTGAGGGAATGGCTATCCGTACATTCTTGTCAATAAGGCAGCTTCTGCCAATTCCCCCGAAAACCGTTTTATACATGATTGCTCTCAGCATAGAACCGAATATTGTTGGGATCCATCCAAATACAGTAAGGACTATACCTTGAAAGAGAAAATAGAAGATATTTTTCTTTCCAGTAACTCTTTCAATATATTTCAGAAATTTATTAACAACGCCACCTTTAGGAATTGCCTCGCCTGTAGGCGGATGAGATTTGGTTTGTTCATCTTGCTGTTCCATAATTGTACCTTATCTTCTTCTACTTTATACCAAAACTCTCTATTGTTTCTACCATCCTATCCCAGGAAAATTTTCCTTGTTCCTGTATAATATTCTTCACAAACTCTTCCTCTCTCCCTCCTTTATAAAAAGATACCACAGCATCAGCAATCGCCTGAGGATTTCTCGGGGGGACTATATACCCTGTCCTCTTGTGGTCTATGACCTCTGGGAGGCACCCCACATGAGTAGAAACTACCGGTTTATTACAGCCAAAGGCAGCCTGCACGATTCCACTTCCTGTGGCAGAAACGTAAGGCTGTACAACAAGGTCAGATGCCGCAAAATATACTCCAACCTCCTCATTTGGAACATATCTGTTTACAATTTTGATATTCTCTCCAATGCCTAAATCTTCAATCTGTTTCCTGTACTCTTCTTCCCCCTTCCAAAACTCTCCAACGATTAACAGGGTAATATTTACATGTTTCAGTATCATCGGCATTGCTTCGATTAAATATTTCAAGCCTTTATATGGTCTGACAAAGCCAAAGAAAAGTATGGTATTTCCCTTAATACTTAGTTGTTTCCGTGCCTCCTTTTTAGGAACAGATTCAGAGTGAAAGACTTCATACGTGGGATGAAAGCTTTGTTTGACATGAGCGTCAGGGATGACCCTTTTCAGGTTTTCACAATCTTCCCCTGAATGAACGATAAAATAGTCTCCTTTTTTCAAAACGAATCTTGTGCATATTTTATCGATCGTTTTTGATTCATGTTCCACGACGTTATGGCATATAAAAAGTATTTGTGCCCGGGTAAATATTTTTGTCAATGTAATTATTGTCCAAAATTGTGGGGTCCAGAAGGATACCCACCAGGGAAGAATGACTAATTCCGGCTTTGCCCTTTTTGTCCTCAGAAAAACCTGTAACCATGTAATGGGGTTGAGAGAATCAAGGATATTTTCTACTCCGTCTTCCCGGATCGGATTACTGCTAGTATCCTTATCCGTCTCTCCTGGAAAAAGCCATTCGGGATATTGCCGTCTAAACGCAAAAAAATGGACCTTATGCCGCTTTTTAAGATGCCAGTAAAGCAGCGTCGTGTAATGCGATATTCCACCTCGAAAAGGATAGGCTGGACCAATCAGACAAATTTTCATTTTGTATTAAGGGCGATAGTGCTAAAATTTTTCTCGAAAAGTCATTGACATCTATTCTCAGTTCCTTACGGATACATACGTGTATCAACTATCGCATACAATACCTAAT
>CAZYTI010000704.1:0-3301 GCA_964650065.1 uncultured bacterium | reverse complement strand
TCGGAGGTCCCTTGAACGATGGACGTATCCAGATTCACCGACACTCCTTCTATGTTTATCACCTGTGCCGTGGTCAGGGAACCTAACTCCAACTGTTTAATTCCATAATAGGCCGCCCCATTGGCCGCAAAATCGGCCCGAATTGAGCTCACCTGGTTGGCGGTGTTCTCATCCTCGCTCTGGATGAGAACACTGGCCCCCATGCCCATCAGGGCCAGGGTGACCAGAAAGAGCAGGACAAATGCCGACCAGAATCCTTCTTCATTCTTTATATCTTTGATCTTCATGACACCCAATCAATTAAAAATGTATATTCCTGGGCGATACCTGCCCCTGTAAGTAAAAATTATCCGTGCCGTCACCTACTTCCATTTCGATCTTGATGCGCCAGACATCGGAATCATAGAAGAAAGGCGTACTCTTCATTGAACCATCTTCTTTATAGTATTTAACCACAAAACTCTGAACACCCGAGACCAATACCTGTCCTTCCCGTGTGAGTACCCCGGAATCAAACGTATAATTGATGTTATTCTGCTGAGGGAGATCGAACCGGAATTTGTGGGAATATCCATTATCAATATTCAGGGAATTTTCCAGCATTTTCAACTCATTCATCATCCGGTTGTACCCTATCCTGGCTGATTGCAGGGCATCCTTCCCCCCTCTGACCGATAGATATGAATCCACATTTACCCTGAAGAACGGCACCGTGGTTATTGCAACGACTCCCATCACCACAATCACAACGACCAGTTCCATCAGGGTCATTCCTGCTTCCCCTTTAAAATATCCTAATATTTTCTTTATAATAGATTCAATCATTTCACACCCTAATGATCACTGACCAACCAGGTGGTCAGTGTGATACTGTTAATGTCCGTACCGCCTACCGTGGTCTGAACGACCACATATTTCACACCGTTCAAAGAATCTTCCGCCGATATACTCACACTCCCGGTAATTCCCGCAGGCGGCTCGGGAGTGGATTGACCGGACCAGTTGGCAATGACCCAATCGTATCCCCGGCTTGCATCTGTGGCCATATAATCGGCAACAATCTGTTCCATGGCCTCTTCCGCATGGAATAGAGCCCTGTTCATGGTGGCAAATCTGCCCCCCGATTTCTGGTTGTTAACGGCCAGGCGACTCAGAGGAACCACCGTGATACCTAAAATCACCAGGATAATCACCACCTCGATGAGGGACATGCCCCTCTCGTCTTGATAAATGCTTTTCAAACGACATCGTTTTCCTAACATCCGCCGCATCCTCCGCCAGATCCGACAATTTGTTCCATACAGACAAAACCCGATGGATATACCACTACATGCACCTTGGAATTGAGCAGCATCACCGATGTGGGATTGCCAAAAGCCCCTCCACTGATGAGTGGGGCTCCGATGGAATCAAAAGACAGGCGTCCGCCCAGACCGGAGGACGACATGGTGATACCCGAGTAATCCCCTGAACCGAAGGTGACGGAAAGATCGCCACCACCCTGGGGAGAAGGCACATACGCCCCTGTATCGTGCCACTTGATTTCATACCTATCTTGGCCTGCCGTGACATAGACATCCACTTCTCTGCGATGGGTCATGGCCAGTTCACTGGCATAACGGATATCCGCTAAAGCCCGGGTTGCCGCATTGGAGAGGCGCGTATTGCCGTTCAGTTCGTCGACAGAAACGGCCACGGCACCCGTCAGTATGGCCACAACGGCAATCACAACCACCAATTCGACGAGGCTAAATCCCTCTCGTTTGAAGAGGGCTTTCCCTACTATTCGTCTTGTGCAACGACTCCGGTCCAAATCAATCCTCTAAAATTATCGTGTTACAACCTACCGCTCTCACCCGGACGGTTCCAAAACCATACGTTCCTATTCCAATCCTCTTACCAACGCTGGTGACTGACTTCTGAACAGGTTACCGTACCCAAACTGCTATCGTAAATAATACTTCCATCCCCCGGGCATGGGGGAACTTTATTAAGAAGCCCTGCAGTGACCATGTCATCGAGACTCACAGGATAGGCCGCCGAACCACTGATCGCATGGATGGCATATCCCATAGTAGCAGCGGTCTCAATAACTGCCTGATTCTGCTTACAGGCAGCCGTTTTGGCGGCATCGCTCAAATCGAGAAATTTCGGCACGGCCACACTCGATAAAATCCCAATGAGTACAATGACCACGATGAGCTCGACAAGCGTGAAGCCCTCTTGTTTGAACAGGGCATCCCGGTTCAAAAAACAAATTTTCTTTATTCTTCTCAAATTCACTTTCTAACCCAATTCTCAGCAGGGCATGGGAGGAAGGCAATTGTTGCCTGCCTCCCATACCACATTATTCATCACATCTCTAAATCAAAAATAAGAGATTACCGGGCGTGTGCTGCATCTGGACACGCAACCGTGCCATCGGTGTTGTCATAAACATAATCTGCTCCATCGCCAGGACATACGGGTTCGGCGGCTAACAGAGCGGCCGCGACCATGGCTGCGACGGTGGCTGGATAGCCTGCACTACCACCGATGGCGGCATTGGCATAGCCGACGGAAGCGGCTGTTTCGATGGTGGCCTGGTTTAGCTTACAGGCGGCTGCTTTGGCGGAATCACTCAAATCCAGAAACTTGGGGACTGCGACTGCAGCTAAAATACCAACGATTACGATCACAACGATCAGTTCGACGAGGGTAAACCCTCTTTCAGACTTCATCTGCATGATACATACTCCTTTTTAAACTGGTTAACGATTGAAGAAAAACGAACAAACGATCCACACATCTACCCCGAAACGCTTCCTTATCCCACTCTATCACCTCCTCTCTTATTTTGAAACCATTATCTTCCATCGCAGGATTATTCCCTTTTAATTTCATATTAACAATTATTTTACGGCCCCCACCATATCCCACATGGGCAGAAAAATCCCAAATGCCATGACAACCACGGCACCGCCCAACACCACAGTCAGAACCGGTTCAATCATCGAAGTTAGACCGTCGATAGCATATTCCACCTCGATATCGAAATGGTTGGCCACACTTCCCAACATATCATCCAGAGAACCCGATTGTTCTCCAATTGCAATCATACGTACGACCATGGGAGGAAACAGATCAAACCGTTTCATGGCTCCGGCAATTCCCTGTCCCTTCTCAACGCCGGAAGCGACCTCCTTGATCGTTTTCTCAATAACCACATTCCCCACCGCGGCAGAGACAGTGTTCAATGTCTGCAAAATGGGAAGTCCGCTGCGGTTCAGTGTTTCGAACATCGTTGTGAAACGGGCCATGG
>CAZYTI010000703.1:0-3306 GCA_964650065.1 uncultured bacterium | reverse complement strand
CTATTTATTAATAAGTTACGCATGCACTTTTAAAAAACGTTTGGACACAAGTGATTTAATATATTAGACTGCTTTTTTTGGAAAAAGGTTTACAAGTTTCATAACCATGAGTAAAGTCTTGATTGTTATCACCGAATTCTCTATATTTTCGTAGAAAACAAAAAAGGATATGAATGATGAAAGACCAAAGGGATATCAGTACAGAATATTTGCAACAAATTATCGATAATCTCAATTATTTACATGAAATTTCCCAAAAAATATCCGAGACGAAGCCTTTACCCGAATTGTTAAGTGAAATTATGGAGAGCAGTAAGCAATTGATGAATGCCGAGGCGAGTTCTCTCTTGTTGTACGATCCCCAGGCGGAAAAACTCCATTTTCAAGTGGCTACCGGAGAAAAGGGAGAATTGATCAAGAAGTACAGTGTTGACCTGGGCGTCGGTTGTGCCGGTTGGGTCGCCAAACATCAAAAATCCATTCTCATCGAGGATTGTTATCAGGATGCCCGCTTCGATTCTTCATATGATAAAAAATCAAATTTTACTACTAAATCACTCATCTGTGTACCTTTGATCCGAAAAAAGCAACTCCTGGGTGTGATGCAAGTGATCAATAAAAAGGGAGATGGCATTTTTGACAAATGGGATCTGAGGATTTTTGAGACATTGGCTTCACAATGTGCCATTGCCATTGAAAATCATAAACTGACGCAGAAGCAAATAGAGGGCGAGGCTTTAGAACGTGAATTGGAAATGGCCAGAAGAGTACAACAAAAATTTTTACCCGAATCCCTTCCGGAATACGAAGACATCCAGGTGGCTGCCCGGCTCATCCCAGCCAAACAGGTTGGCGGTGATATGTATTCAATCATTAAAATCAATGAAAATCAGAGCCTCTTTCTCGTAGCGGACGTGAGCGGAAAGGGAGTCCCCGCAGCCCTGATAGTGGCCACGATTTTTTCCAGTCTACTCAGTTATCTCAAATTGAATAAAGGGACATTCGACTTGATGACCTTGGTTACTGCCATGAATCTGGTTTTGCTGGAATCCACTGAATCAACGAAATTTGCCACATGTTGGTTTGGATTGTATTATCACGATTCAAAAAAAATGTTGAACATCAATGCAGGACATAATCCGCCGTGTATTTATAGGGAATCCCTCCCGGAACCCATTCGAATTCGAACAGGCGGTCTTTTTTTAGGGGGGATGGACTTGCCCTACCAGGTAGAGGAAATTCAGTTGATGAACGATGATGTCTTGGTTTTCTTCTCGGATGGTGTAACCGAGGCCATGAATGAGAAACACGAAGTTTATGGCGAAGACCGTTTGGGGGACTTGATTTATGACAATATCAAAAAATCGGCAACGGATATATTATCAGAAATTGAGAAAGATGTGGCTGAGCATGTGGGCAAGGCCCAACAGAGCGATGATATTACGTGTGCGGTGGTGAGGGTATTGTGAAAATTTTTTTGTTATAATGACTAAAATCTATAATAAGACATCGGAGAAGGAAAAACGCAAGAGACTGCGTAAAAATATGACTCAGGCAGAGATTATTCTCTGGTCAGGCCTGAAGAATCGTCAGGTCAAGGGATTTAAGTTTCGCAGGCAATACAGTATTGATTCGTATGTAGTGGATTTTTATTGTGCGCAGGTAAAGCTGGCTGTCGAGGTTGATGGTGGCAGTCATTTTACGGAAGAAGCGATTGAATATGATGAAGATCGGCAGCGAAATATTGAGCAGTTAGGGATACAATTTCTACGTTTTACGAATTCAGAAGTGAAGACGAATTTAGGTGAAGTTGTTCATGAGATTGCGGGGAAGTTATGGGAATTAGAGAAAGCCATTGTTAAAGATTGATAATG
This sequence comes from uncultured bacterium, assembly GCA_964650065.1. Taxonomy (GTDB): domain Bacteria; phylum Zhuqueibacterota; class QNDG01; order QNDG01; family DSAB01; genus CAZYTI01. The sequence continues at coordinate 1,432 of CAZYTI010000703.1, read as the reverse complement.
TTTTTGTCCCCCTTGGTAAGGGGGACTACAGGGGGTTTTTTACAGTATGTACGAAACCTCCCCAGCTGAGGCTGACGCCTCAGCGTCCCCTCCTTGTGAAGGAGGGGAAAACAAGATGTCGTGCTTATGTAATTTCATATAATATTCCGGTACCAAAATTAGCCTTTAGGTTTATTTTGAATGATTCATAAAAGAAATCAGTTTTTAAAAACATCAATACTACTTTTCATTTTACTTTCATTTTTATCCCTATGCTGTCACAAAAGCGATAAGAAATCTAAATCCCCACCAATGGCCCAATTTCCTTCTCCAATGGTAGAGGACGTCAGAGCTCATGAACGTATTGCGGATACAGTCATACGAGGAATAAGCATTACCCTCGATAGCATTTTAGCAAAACCGGTTGAGATTTTTATTCCGGGGAATGTTGAGGAGAGCAATTTCTCAAGTCTGTTCATCCATTTTCATGGCTCAAGCAATGTACCCAAATATGCCGTTACCCAATTGGATCATCCCCAGGTTCTGGCCGTTATCAATTTAGGAGCCGGTTCGTCGGTATATGAAAAACCGTTCAAGGATGCCCATGTTTTCAATTTCCTCATAGATGAGATTCATCATTCCGTCACTGAGGAAGGTGTCGACCTGGGAATGTTTTCAAAAATAGTTATCACTTCATTCAGCGCCGGATATGGGGCTGTCAGGGCGATTCTGCGGCATCATCAATCGAAAATAAGCGGGAATGATCTTATTGGACGGCCTGCACTCAGATTATGTCCCTGAAGGGAGAACGTTTTACCAGGGGGGTAGGCTTGATGAAGAAAAACTCGATCCCTTTCTGAAATTCGCCAGGCTTGCGAAAGATGGAAAAAGAACATTTTTAATCACCCATTCCGAAATTTTTCCCGGGACCTACCCGAGTACTACGGAAACTGCGGATTATATTATCAGGTTGCTGGGTCTTCAAAGAAAAGCCGTCCTCAAGTGGGGGCCTGTAGGCATGCAGCAGATCAGCGAAACCCATGAAAATGGACTGACCATACTCGGTTTTGCAGGGAACAGCGGGCCTGATCATATGGACCATTTACATGGATTGCCTATATTCATCAAACAGCTCGTGCCAATCCTGTTGTATCATTGAGATACGAATGATGCTGGAGGGTAAAATGAAGATTCTAAAACGTATGCTTTATACACTGCCAATATTTCAGCTCATGGAAATGTCGCCTGGATTTCAACAATAGGTTATGTTAAATTCGATTTCTGAATAAACCTAAAGAACAATTTTCAAATCTCTAATCACTCAGTTGCCCATCCGACTAAGCAAAATGAATCGCTGAAAATTCTCATTTTGAAACAATTATTAGGATGATACGTACTATTCTATATATTTGTTATAAAAATTATAACAAAACAGATTGATTCTCATCAATGT
>CAZYTI010000702.1:0-3309 GCA_964650065.1 uncultured bacterium | reverse complement strand
AATTCCGAGTCCCGATCCCCCATGCTGAAAGGTCTTCTCGATGGTGTCAGAATCAATATTTCTGAACAGAAAACCGACAAAAGCGAAGCGGAATTCGTGGCCAGAACCATTGAAAGCATGATGGGTGGCCTTAAGTTTTTCTCCATCGACAGCGACATCACACAGGGAAACGAAGAAGTACAAATCAACAGTCTTTCAGATTTTGCTGTCCTGTGTAGAATCCACCGTCAGATGAGTGCCTTGGAAAAAGCATTCCAGGATCACAGCATACCGTACCAGACTGTTGGGGAAACACCTTTCTTCAAGCAGGAACCGATACGATCAGTTATCGATCTGTTGAAACTTGCCCTGCATCCTGAGAATACATTTTTAAAGACTCGCCTCATTCGGTTAAAAAGATTAGACCCGACGCAGATAATAAATTCTTCTGCATTTAAAAAGGAAAAGGATACGGTATCCAATGCAATTGGAAAAATGATCGATCTTTATTTCAACGAAGAAAAATCCAAGGATGAAAATGTATTTAAAAAACTCTTGTCCATGGCAGATGAGTTTGGAAACGATTTCGACGCCTTTTTAAAATCAAGCACACTGGGGACCGGCATTGACACCTATAAATCCGATACGGAAACGGTCACCCTCATGAGCCTCCATGCCGCAAAAGGACTGGAGTTTGAGTGTGTCTTTATTGTCGGGTGTGAAGAGGGACTCCTCCCCTATTCCATTTTTGAAATCCCAGGTTCTGATGTCGAAGAAGAGAGACGACTTCTCTATGTTGGGATGACGCGAGCAAAAAGATTTCTCTTTCTCACCCATGCGGAAAGGCGGTTCCTTTACGGAAGGGAATATCGTTTGAAACGCAGTCCCTACTTAAATCACATTGAGGACAAACTCATCGAGCTGTCTAAAAGCGAGTTTCAACCACGGATAAAAATGGAGAATAATCAACTCGGGCTGTTCTAAGGCTATAAAGACAAAGCAAAGGAGATAACCCATGGCTGGTTTTGAAGGCACCAAGTGGGCTGATAAGCAAATGCGGTTTATATTGGGAGACAAGACTTTTGAAATCATGGAAAGCGATGCCAAGGTCTTTGCCGTATCCCGTTCCATACACTACGGTCTGTTTCTGGCATTCGAAGGCATTCGATTTTTCTGTAAGAAAAGCGAATCCGGTAAGATCGAAATTAACTTTCTCAATCTTCAAATGAACCTCCAGCGACTGCGTAATAGCATCTCTTTCAATCTCAGCCGCAAACAACAGGATATGGTTCCTTCACTGGATGAGATTCAGGACGTCCTGATCCGATTCTTCAACGATCCTGACATGAAAACATTCTTCTCCGAAATGGCAAATCAAGCGGCCCAGGGATACCTCCGTCCCTTTACATTTGACGAGGACAAATCCATTGGTGTCACTTTCCCGGCCAATCCATCAATCCGCGCCGTGGCCTGCAGGTATGACAGATATTTGGGCGAGCCCTTCACAGGTGTCGTCGTACCCAACCTGGTTAGAGCCGTGGGCGTCAACCAGACGGGTTGCCTAAAACTGGGTGTCAACTACCTCATGAGTGTCAAGGCCGTGGATGCAGCCAAACAAATCTATCCCGAGGCTGGTTCGGCCCTCTTTTTGGACGACCGTCCTTACGACCCCCTGGAAACCAGGAAAGTAACCGAATGGGATTCATCCTGCTGTCTATTTGCCCTCAAGGACGGCACTGTGGTTAAGATCCCGGAAAGCAATTTGATACTTCCCTCCGTAACGATCCAGGGCATATGTTCGATTCTAAGTAAGATGGGTATCACCGTTCTCGAGAAGGATATACCTTACGGAGAGCTGATTCAGATGTCTAAAAATAAAGAAATCGTCACTATTTGCAGTATAGGGACCGCCGGCATCCTCAACCGCGCCCAAAAACTCATCCTGGTAGACGAGCATTCCACAATCATTGGGGAGCACATTGCCTGCGATACCCACGAACTCTTTCAAAAGTTAGGTGAGGCACGGACCTATTACTGGGATATTTATCAGGGCAAAGTTGATGTTCCCGAAGGATTGGCCCTGACCAAGTTTACAGTTCATTAATCCCGACATGAATATCCTCCAATGGCTTCTCAAAGGCAATCCCTCCATCCGATATCAGACCTTCCGCGACCTGATGGACGTTGAGACTGATGTCCTGGAAATTGAACGAAAAAAAATCTCGACCCAGGGCTGGGGCGCTAGGTTACTGCAATACCAGGAGGAGACCGGTTTATGGTCTGGAGGGCTTTACTCCCCCAAGTGGACCTCGACGACCTATACCCTCCTCCTGCTTCGACGATTGGGACTCGATCCGGATAATCCCCAGGCCCGGAGGGGATGTCACCTGCTTCTGGATAGAGGATACTATCCTGACGGAGGCATCAATTTCTTCCCTTCCTATAAGTATAGTGAAACCTGTGTCACTGGAATAATACTCTCCCTCCAGGCCTATTTTCAAAATCAGGATGACCGAATTGAAAATATTGTCGATCATCTCCTGACCCAGCAGATGACCGACGGGGGATGGAACTGCCAATCATTTAAAGGGGCCACCCACAGTTCCTTCCATACCACAATCAGTGTGCTGGAAGGATTAAGGGAATACGATATATATTCACTGGGTAAGCGTAATGAAGTTATGGAAGGCATAAAGCGGGGCTGTGAATTCCTCCTCGTCCATCGACTCTTCCGGTCCCATCGAACCGGTAAGGTGGTCGATCCCAGAATGACACGATTTTCATTCCCGCCCAGATGGCGGTACGACATTCTCCGGGCACTGGATTATTTCCAGGCGATTCAAATGGCATCTGATCCCCGACTCCAGGATGGCTTAGAAATCGTCCGAAAAAAACAAAGATCCGATGGTACATGGGTGCTTCAGAGTAGGCACCCGGGTAGATCCTACTTCGAATGCGAACAGGTCGGTAAACCCAGCCGATGGAACACCCTGCGTGCTCTACGCGTCCTTCGCTGGTTCGATCGGTGATACCTAGCATCGAAATTAATCTGGTTGTAATGAATATAAATATTTATCATTTTTTCTTGCAGTGTTATTTCGAAATATCCCCTGCTCCCCTTTATCAGGGGATATGCCCTAGCCCACCACCCAATAATTCTAACTTCTAAAACCTATTAAAATTGACATAAACCTTTTTCTATATTTAAAAAAATTGCTTGACCCTCTTCACCGTGATGATTTTCATTTTGGATTCTAAAAAAGAATCACTGAAAATGAGCTGAAAAGTCAAGCAATTTTTTTACAATGCTAAAAATTTAGCATTTTTTAC
>CAZYTI010000701.1:0-3310 GCA_964650065.1 uncultured bacterium | reverse complement strand
CGACATCCTCAATAGAGCAGAAACGACAAACGGAACCGGTTCTTCCAAACCCAACCACCGCGCATATCTCAGGAATCCAAAGTTTTCAGTGGTGAAATCGGCCAGTCCGCTCAGCCATACCAATCCGTAGGCAATGATGGATGCAATGATGGGTAAGATATAACCATATCCGAGAAAACGTAATTTTCCCAATTTCCATCCATAGGATCGAATTTTATCCCGGTAAATCAAAGACGTGATCAGGGCCGAAATACCCGGTGCCCACATCATCAATACAATCATTCCAAAGGTGACTTCAGGACTGCTGAACATCCATAAAAATATCCCTGCACTGATCACACTGGTAATGATCAAAAATGCGATTATTTGTTTGAGAACCTGCTTTTTCGATTCCATCGTACGATCCTTTCACCGCTTCCCATTCGGGATTATCATCTATTTCAGATCATCGTTTCCCGAATCACGGTCATGATGTCTGATTTCCAGAAGCGTTATATTTTGAAGTATATATGATTCTTATATGCAAGATAGACTATCTGACGTGCCCGGCCCCGACATAGTAAAATGTCGGGACCGGGCACGTTATAATTCGACGAAGATCCCTTTACTGGTCCTGCACTATTCCTTCGCCGGCTTATAGATCACCGCCGTGATAATCCCACAGATGACCAGTTGTATAACGCCATAGATGAACCATTGAAGCGCCAGACTGAAAGGAATGGGCGAATAGGAATAGGTACCGAACGCCATGCCGATAGACACATAGAGTCCGATCAAGAGCCCATATCTGAGACCTTCCATCCATCCTTTGTTCTCAATGCCCTTGGTGAAAATAAGCACAAAAAGAAATGCTTTGACAAAATCACCGAGATACATGATCCACATGGTGGAATTCATATCCTGACGCCAGAGCTCGGCCGTGGCCTCGTAAATACCCATCAGGATCACGCTGTGAATCAGAAAATTAAGGGCTTCGTACACCACAAAAACAGCCAGGCTTGCGAGAATCCATTTTTTCATGTTCATCTTACCCTCCCATAGGTTAAGTGTGATGGTGTCTTTTCAACTGTGAGACGGATATAATCCACCTCCAAGCTTGAAAACACCTGATCAACTTACTTTCCAAATTTTTTTATACTATTTAACGCACCCGGCATTTTGGAATGCAGGGCGCGTGATAAATCATCGTATTTTAGAAAGGCACGTCGCCCAAAGCAATGCCCTTTTTCGTGCCTCCTGCGGAGGCGGCATTGACACAGTCAATGCACTCCAAATAGTCCCTTATATCCCTTATTTCCCCTATATCCCCTATCCTTATTGCCCATATTCCATAATTCATCATTCTAAATTCATAATTCTCATTTCATCAGTATGCACTTTCGCATCTGGGTAAACCGGCCGGCATGCATCCGGATGAAATACACGCCCGAAGGCACATCAATTGCATTCCATCTCAGGGTATGGATCCCGGATTCTTTCTTTCCCACGAATAGATCTGTGATCTTCCTGCCGTTCGAATCAAAGATGGTGATGGTCACCTCCGAAGCTTCGGGAAGTCCGTACGAGATGCTCGTCTCGGGATTGAATGGATTGGGATAGTTGGGATATAACCTGAACGCCGACGGTATTTCATATAAACCTGCAAGATCTACATCCGTGGTATTGACCGTAAATTCGGTCCAGGCCGTATTGTTGTTTTCATCAATTTCAGATATGGATTCTCCTTTATCTGCGTAGATGCCGATATAATACGTCCCGTCAGTCACACCTGAGGGGATCGCGATTTGTTTCGAATAGCTTTTATCTGAATTTGGACCTATCGATTGCATTTCAATAAAACTGTGCAACTGGGTATCGGCGCCGTCACCAATATCCGTATCTGTCGACCAGTATATCCTACTTTCGAAGGCTGCTGAAGTGGGGCCATCACCCTGATTCTTGATGGCAAAATCAATATCCGGATTGTCTCCGGGTGCACCAGTTGTAGCAGAAAGTGTCACATCCAGAACAATCAGGTCCGGCATATAAAGATACCCCTCGTAATCCTGATTGCCAATGTGATCGGTGAGATTGGCGTAACTCCTGTACGGTGGATCAAAACCCCATCCATCTCTTTTGGGATGGACCGTTCCACTCCAACCCGATGACCCCAGATAGTAAACTGTCAGGAAATAGGATCCGTCTGTCGTGGTATAGGATGATTCACCGGTACTGGCGTATATCTCAGGAACGTAGAGAGGATCACCGTCCGATGTGACACAAAAACCGTATATCACCACGCTGCTTAATGGTGTTCCAATGAAATCCTGATCATCTGTAGTGATCGTTAAATCTGAGTATGTTCTCTCCGTGGGTGCGAATGCCCATCCAATCTTCGCGGGTATGATCGACCCGCTCCAACCATAATCCAAAAGTAATACATAGTCACCGCTGCTATTCGTCTGGCTGGTAACACCACAATTGGTGGCCGTCACAGTAACATCTTGAATCGGATCAGTGCTCGTCCTGGTGATATGTCCGGTCAGATATACACCAATTGTAAAATTGATTGTATGGGTTCCTGCAGTCCAACCAAGGCCCACTTGTATGGGATCCTGATAACAATTCGCATGTATCTGAGGAAAAATAAATCCCCATGAACCGCCCGGAATACCCGAGATTGAGTAAAAACCATTCTCATCGGTATCATCAACATAATCGGTAGTCGGATCGAATGTTCGCGCACAAACGTTCAGTCCGGAAACTGGTGAATTGCTGACTACGGAACGAACGTATCCATTCAATGTATAAGTCTGTGCTGAGGTGACTTGAACTCCGGTTAGCAAAACAACGAAAATAATCAGCAATATTTTTTTACTAGACATTTCACACCCTCCCCTTTTTTTATTAATAAATAGAAGCCGGCATGTAGAATTCCTGACATTCCACCAAACCGGCTGCTCTGAAGCGTAACCAATCATACTCCAATCCGTTTCGTAAACCTTCATCTGTCAGCCAGAACACAGCTTACTCGGGATTCTTAAATATCTTCTACGCCTTTTTTTCAGCATCACAACGATTAGGGGGAAATCGACAGTAGCCAGGGAATCATTCAAAGGAAGGGGAATATACCATATTGCAGATATGTACTCATCTCGTATGGCGCTTTATTATTATAAATAATAACTGTGGGAAAATCAAGAAGAAAATCAGGTTGTCATCAACAGGACCAGTAAAGTTGGTATAGAACGAAAAAGGGCATGGGTATAATCCGCAAATTATCGAAGGTCTGCCTGAAATTTTTATCCCCCAATCCCACATTCGCGGATCC
>CAZYTI010000700.1:0-3317 GCA_964650065.1 uncultured bacterium | reverse complement strand
GTCGATACACCATATATATCCCGTTTCTTACGATCTTTGATTTGGTTAGATTGAAGCCTATGAAGACTGCAAATCACTTGAAGGTTATTCTTCACTCTATGGTGGACTTCCTTCAAAAGAATCATTTTCTCAGCTAATGAGCCTTGAAGGTCTTTCTCTGCTTTCTTTCGGAGTTTAACCTCTTTTTTTAATTCTTTGTTTTTCTTTACCAGGTCGGCCGTTTGTTCTTGAACTCTTTTATCCAATTCTTCTTTGGCTCTTCGTAACGACTCTTCGGTTTGCTTACGCTCAGTGATGTCGGTCGATATCCCACAAACCGCATCTATTGAGCCGTTGTCAGCATGCATTGGAAACTTGGTGGACACATAATAATGTGGGCCGTCTTCGAGTTCAGCATACTCCTCAAAATCTAGGGGAATGCCTCTGTTCATGACTTGTTTATCATTGGCAAGATAAAAATCCGCGATCCCGCTGGAAAACAAATCATGATCCGTCTTTCCAATGACTTCATCTTTTGAAAAGCCGAAGACCTTCTCAAACTGATGATTGGTCAGTATATAGCGTCCTTGAGTATCCTTCATGTATATGGGTGCTTTCACATTGACGAGAATTTTCTTCAACCTGTCTTCACTAATCCGCAGGGCTTCTTTAGCCTGCTTATACTCGGTGATATCCCGGGCAATCCCCAACACCAACGTTTTCCCCTGGATCTTTACCGGATAGGTTCGAATTTCAACCTTTACCCGAGTGCCTCCTTTTCGATTGAGAATGAAGTCATCCGGTCCGGTAGATTTACCAAGAGTATTTTTAGCCAAACAATTGGCCGCTTTTGAGATTTGATTTATGGGCAGAAGTTTTAATTCCATAAAATTTTTGCCGATTAATTCTTCCCTCTTATAACCGAAAATCTCCTCTGCCGCTTGATTCCCGTCCACAAAATTACCATTTAAGTCGTTTAAATAACAAGCGTCCTGTGAATATTTAAATAAAATTCTGTACCGTTCTTCCATATTCTTTGGATCTTCCACTGCTCGCCTGTGTTCGATGAATGCCTTCACACGGGCGATCGTGCCTGTGGGGCCTTTCTTATTATCAATTAATTGATTGTGTATCTGATCTCTCATTACACAATGAACTCCAGTGACGTCCTCCACAACTCGTCTTTCCATAAGAGATAACTAATGCAAAAGGCATACCAAAACCGTTAAACAGATCTTAATCTTTTATATTATAATATATTATGCCACATCAATAATTTCTTTTATCCTTGCAAATTGTAATTTTGCAATGATATTGAAATTAAAATTTGTCGTAAAATTTGCTGTATATTTTTCACAAAAGACCAAAAACAATGCCTTTCTCATTCAATGGGAAAAGATTTTTCATTTCCCCCTCTATACACAGCCTCTGAAAAATTTATCCGCCGCATCTGAGGTTGTGTCGTCATTTCCTCAAAATAATGAGCCGACAGACCGCAAATCCTTCCAAAAACAAAAATAGCTTTGGCGAGTTTTGGATCCAAACCCATATCCGCAACAATAGCACCGATAACACCATCCACATTGATGGGCAGGTGCATACCTCGAACCTCTTCGAAAATTCCCGTAATAATTTTTGAAATAGCGACACAGGATCCTGCCAGACCATGCTGGTCAACCAGATCCCACATCACATCACGCCTGGGATCCTGGGTATGTATTCGATGCCCCATGCCTTCAATCCGTCGACCGGTTCGAATGTATTCTGTAATCATCTTCAGGGTGGCCTCTTCCGGGGGTAGATTCTCTTTCTCCGACAGATCGGCACATTTTCTGAAAAATATTGCGGCTTTTTCGCCGGCACCGCCGTGGACATCTGTAATGGCCCCCACACCGTGGGCAACGGCCACTTCATAACTGTCCCTGACTGAAGCGGCGATCAATGTCGCCTGAGCCGAGGGTGGCGTGACACCATGATCGATACAGGCAACAATCATGGCCTCCAGGACCCGGGACTTCGCCGAGTCCACATTATTCTCTCCTGAAATGACACGATAGATCAGCTGAGATAAAGATCCATCCTGAGAGGGTGCTAAAAGAGCCGAACCATTGCCCAGGATGTGGGCGAGGTAAGCCGTAAATCGTCCCAGACAGAAAATCGTTTTTTCAACTTGTGCCAGCTTCCCCTGGTTCTGAAAGATCACCAGTTCCTCATCGGTCAGCAAATACTTGCCCAGCGTTTTGGAAATATCTTCCTCCGGACTGCGATGAACATCAGGAACCGGTTTCCTGGATGCTGAGATGGCAAGTCTGGTCATCGTTTTTTCTGTAGATGGATCGGGCAACTCGCCAAAAACAATGAGGCTTGCCGCTGAGATGAGTGAACAATGATTCACCACGTCCTGGAGTTGATACCCTCGAACCACCAGATTGTTGGGTGCTACCTGTGTCACCATAGTAGACCAGGTGGGCTTTGGAGCCGGTGCTTCCCATATCTGTCTCATCTTCGCGTAGTATCGTTTTGGCTTGAAGTATTCCCTGCCTTTTAATTCCTCTTGAACGACCCGGATGAGATCAAACTGGCTGTTAACAACAGGTACACCTGCCGATTCCAATGCCGCTTTCTTTGATTTGAATGTGCCGGTTTCCAATCCAGGCGTAACAATGGCACCGGCATGGCCCATGGTCTTCCCCTCTGGTGCATGTGCTCCGGAAATGAGTGCCACGAGCGGTTTGGGATATTGATCGGGACGCTTCTGGATGTCTTGTGCCAGGAGTTCTTCCTGACAACCACCAATTTCCCCTGCCACGATGACCAGATCGGTATTTTCATAGGCCATGGCCAAGGGAACCAGATCCCTGAATGTAGAACCGATGGCACCGTCTCCACCGATGCCGATAACGCCGTTCTGTGCGATGCCCACACTGGCCATTGCATCAGACATGTGATATAAAATCGCCCCACTTCGTGAAATAATGGTCACCCCATTTGATCCGAATTGACCCGGTTCCTTCTCTTCGGGATAGAAAACGTCGGGAAGCATACCGATTTTAATTCTCTCCGGGGGAAAAATCAATCCGGGCGTATTTCCCCCGATGAGAACGGTGTTGTTTTTTCGTGCCGAAACGAGAATATCCCGAACATCTCGCAGGGGAATGCCCTCTGTGATCAATACGACCAGAGGGATTCCGGATTCGATGGCTTCGATGGCAGCGTCCCTGGCCGTGGAGTAATGTCTCCAGATACTGCACGCTACGATATTGGGATGCACTCTCAGAGCATCTTTCACCGTTTCGTGTACAGGGATGACCTCGTGCACGCGACTGCCGCCTTTACCG
>CAZYTI010000699.1:0-3317 GCA_964650065.1 uncultured bacterium | reverse complement strand
GAACAGTTCGGATATTATCAAGCTGAGGGGAGAGAGCACTCAGCTTCATACACGGGGCAATATGCTTTATAATAAAAGTACTTCAGGATTGGACTGGACCAACATGACGACGTTTTTCAATCCTGACAGCGTCTCCTTCGACAATCAGTTTCAGGATAATGTCACAGACAGGCTCCGGTTTTCCGTGCGACCGCAACTCATACAAAAGGTAGCGAGATTATGGTACTTATCCGCAGCTGTGGATCTGGGATCTGAACACAGAAATCTGGATAGGAAGCAGGGTATCTTCGGACAGAATAACGTTTTCACCGACTCTCTCAGTGCCGATTTCAATACGGTCGAGTCGTATGTAAGTCCGTCTCTCTCTTTGCGGAGAGCCACGGCCAAAACGCAGATGAATTTTAGCATGAGTACGAGGCTGATCCGCTTCGATAAAGTCCTGGACAATCAATCAACAGGACAATCAGAGTATGTCTACTTTCTACCCGGCTTTACTTACACCAACGCCTCCCGATCGGGAAGGAGATTGAATATACGATATGGTACAAGCATCAATATGCCCTCCCTGAATCAGCTGTTGCCGGTGATTAACACGCTGAATAGTTTGTCGCTCTACCAGGGGAACATCAACCTCACACCCGAATACCGCCACCTTCTCTATATAGACTATTCATTGTTCGACCATTTTTCATTCACCTCTCTGTTTGTCCGTCTGGGTGCCATTTATACAAAGGATAAGATCAGCTCATCACAAACGATAAACGAAGATTATACAAAAATGGTCACTCCGGTAAACGTGGACTATGATTTTTATGCTTACACGAATATTAATTTCTCAACACCGATCCGTGCTCTGGGATTAAAAATCAGTGCCACGTCAAGAGAAACCTGGCATCGAGGGATCAGCGTCATCAATGCCCAGGATAATATCCAGACGGTGCTCAGTCATCGGATCGATTTAAATGTAGAAAACCGCAGAAAAGAAAAATTTCATATCAGAGTGGGCGGTTCTGTAACGGTGAATAATTCAAAATATTCTATTGCTGAAAATATGAATAATGTTTATTTTAATACAAGCTATTATACCGATATCTGGTTCAATCCTACGGAGCGTTGGAATATTGAGGCCGAGGCAAATATCGTCAATTATAATGCACAGAGTTTCGAAGAATCCGTGAGCCTCCCGTTGATCACTGCCGGCATCAGCTATCACTTTCTGGAAGGGAAGCGAGCCACCATCACCTTGAAGGGTTATGATTTGCTGAATAAATACTCCGCCTTCCAGCGGATCAGCGCGACCAATTATCTCATGGAGAGAGAGAAGAACACCATCGGCCGTTATGTAATATTGACCTTGAGTTTGAGAAAGGGAAAGGTGTAGTTTGAAATTGCATTATTCGATCTCCTGTAATTTTACAATACTGAAAAGGGATGCCGTGTATTTCCTATTATTTATTTTTATTATAATTCTCAATACTCCGCTTGTCTTGGCTCAAAATTCAACAATTGCGGAAAAAAAAGAAGAAAAGACAAACTGGCGTGATAGTGCGGTAAAGATTTTCCTCGATGTATCGCATTTGGTGTATCCCTATGAGCCGTACATTAAAACGGAAATCCCGTTTATTAATTTTGTGCGTGATGCTCGACTGGCACAGGTGTATATACTCATTACACACCAACCAACCGGCGGCGGTGGCACAGAATATACTTTTACCATTTTGGATCAAAAGGAATTTTCAAATAAGAGCGATACATTAAAGTATATTTCAGAACCAGCCTCGACTTTTGAGATGAGAAGAAGTGAGATGGTTCGTGTGTTAAAGATGGGACTCATGCGCTATGTCGTTAAAACGCCCCTTGCAGATGATATTAATATCATATTTAACAGAAAAATAAAGCCATCCGACGCAATTGCAGTCAATGACAATTGGAATTATTGGGTATTCACAGTTAGAATGAACGGTGAAGTAAAAGAAGAAAAGTTTAGAAAAGCATATAAACTGAACGGATCTTTCAGCGCCAGACGAGAAACACCAGATTGGAAAATACGTTTGAATGGCTATAATAATATGACTAGGGATAAATGGATTTATGATGACGAATGGAGAAACAGTGAAAGCATATCCCGGGGCGCAAACGTTTTAATTGTAAAAAGTTTGAGTGAACACTGGTCTATAGGTGGCTATGGAACAGCTGCAAAAGCGCCCTATTACAATACAAAATTATATTTAAATATTGCCCCGGCTGTTGAGTTTAATCTATTTCCTTATTCGCAATCAACGCGCAGGGAATTCAGATTCCTTTATAAAATCGGTTACTCTGATACAAAATATGACGAAGTCACAATCTATGATAAATTACATGAACAATATTTTAACGAAACACTATCGGCAACATTTGAGATGAAAGAGAGGTGGGGCTCAATAACTGCAAAGCTTGAAGGAGCGCATAACTTTCCGCATTCCGGTTCAAAAAATTTCTTTAAAGACCTGCTGAAGGAAAAACATCTGAATCTGTCCGGAAGGATGTCTTTCCGTGTCATTGAAGGGCTTTCGCTGACACTGTTTGGAAGCTATTCAATAATTCGTGATCAGCTATACCTGCAAAAAGGAGATTTACCGGAATACCAGATTCTATTACAACGTAAAAGCCTGGCAACAGATTACGAACTGCGATTCAATCTGGGCTTTTCATACACCTTCGGCTCGATTTACAGCAACGTGGTGAACCCGCGTTTCGGCGGTTAAATGAACAAAACACATAAAAACGCCACCCTCATCATCATCGTTTCATCAATCCTGGTTGCGATATTATTTGATATTAAGACGATCATACATGTTTTAGAACAGTTGGAATCAAAGCGCCTCTTCGATTTAGAGGTTCGGTCCATGATTCGGGTTCATTTTGGATTTCTCAATTTTGTCTCCCATATCCTGATTTTTTCTTCTTTGCCAACTACACAGTAGCTGCCCTCGCCGCTGCAGAAGCCTATTTTATCATCCTGCTCAGGAAGATAAAAACTGCGGAACTCGAAAACATCCGTTTAAGAGAAGAGAGAAGCAATGCAGAGCTTGCCGCCCTGAAAGAGCAGATCAGTCCCCACTTTTTTTTCAATACGCTCAGTTCGCTCAGCTCGATTATTCGATTGAAGGATAAAAATGAAAGCCTTGATTTTGTTGATAAAATGTCGGAGGTATACCGCTATATTTTGAAGAGCCCTCAATATGATTTGTTAATCAGCAAAGCAAAAGCTACAGACTTTAAAAATTAGCTGAGTGGCTGATTTTCGGTTCTGCTATGTTTATTTAATAATGACG
>CAZYTI010000698.1:0-3320 GCA_964650065.1 uncultured bacterium | reverse complement strand
TATTTTTTAATATGCCCCTTGGGTAAAAACGATAAAGGAGGAAAATAAAATGAAAAAGAAAATGTGCCTTTTTATTCCCCGACAATTTTTCTGTTGTATTCTCACAGTAATCCTGATCTTCTCGATAATCGGTTGTCAAACAGCATCGCAGAAAAAATTTCGTGTTGCTGTGGCCCGGTTCAGTCACGAGACCTGTACCTTCTGCCCCGATCCAACCACGATTGAGGATTGGGAATTCTACGGACCTCCCACTGCCGATATTCTGGAAGATAATCGAGGGTACATTGGGGGTTTCAAAACCATGTGTGAAGAATTCGGCGGCGTCGAATTGATCGGCATCACCTCACCCCGGGGCGCCCGTGGCGGTTCTTCGGGGAGCTGGAACACACAGGAAGCCTTTGACAAATACACAAGCCTCATGGTGGAAGACCTCAAAAAAATCAAAAACCTTGATGGACTGTTTCTCTCCCTTCACGGTGCCATGGCGGTCACAGGCATCCCCAAACCCGAAGCCGAGATGGTCCGGAGGCTGCGAAAGATCGTGGGCGATATTCCCATCATGATTACCCTGGACCTTCATGCCAACGAAGATCATGAGCTCTCCGATGCGGCCGATGCCGTCTTTATCATCAAGAGATATCCCCATTATGACACAACCCTCCTGGGCGAACGAGCCGCACGGGTCATGATCAGGACCCTCAGGGGAGATTTCAAGCCTACCATGGCCACACGAAAACCCGGTGTCATCACACCCAGTGTTTATCAGGGTACGGGTGTGTCTCCAGCCATGGACATCATGGAACGGGCCCGCCGATGGGAATGCCAGGTGAAGGACGCGTACGTCTCCGTCGCCTATGGATTTGCCTATGCCGACGTCCCCGATGTGGGTGCCACGGTCATGGTCGTGACCAATAACGATCAAGACCTGGCAGACCGGATCGCAGATGATATGACCGACTACATCTGGAGGAACAGGGAGGCATTTGCGGGAAAGAGACTCCCCAAAACCAGGGAAGGCGTTACCCTGGCCATCAAGGCAGCCAGAGCAGGAAAAACACCCGTGGTCATCGCCGATCACAGCGACCGGACCGGAGGGTCTTCACAGATTCTCGAAGAACTGATTCGCCAAAAGGCAAAGAACTTCTGTATCACCACCCTTCGGGATGATAGGGCCATCGCGAAGATAAAAGCCGACCATCAGGTTGGCGATAAAATCAATATCCATGTCGGTGGTTATTCCGACAAATGGGCAGGAAAACCGGTACAAATCAAAGGAACGGTCGAATTCATCGGTGAATACCGGAGGGATCCCACAGTCGTCCTTCGTTTCGGTAACAACAACCGGGTCATCCTGACAGAACATCTCATGCAGATCACAGACATCAACATCTTCGAACCCCTGGGAATCCCCTTCGATGAATTGGATATTATCGTTTTGAAATCCCGTGTTCACTTCCGTAGAGGATACCATGAAACCGGCATTGCCGGCGCTATCTTCGAGGTCGATGCCCCTGGCTGGGGTCCGGCCGATTTAACGGTTCTCCCTTTTAAAAATATTCCCAACGACATCTATCCTGTATACAGGAGAGACTAAAATTTGCATACATAAGAGTGAATCAAGAGGGAATATTTTTAAAGGAATATTTTTATAAGGAGTATATCATGAATCGACGCCTCATGATATCCATACCAGCAATCGCTCTATGCTTTCTCACCTTATCGCTCGTATGGAGCCAGACGGATACACAACCGGAGCCTTACACCATGGTCCTGACGGGTGATTGTATTATCACCCGGAAGCTGTCGGTATACCGGGAACCCGAATATCTCAAGATGATCGATCTCATCCGTTCCGCAGATGTCGCCTTTACCAACCTGGAAATGCTCTTTCACGATTATGAGCCCTATCCCATGCATCAAAGTGGGGGCACATACATGAGAGCAGACCCTGCGCTTGTTGAGGAATTGGTGTGGGCCGGATTCGATATGGTCTCGCGGGCAAACAACCATACCGGGGACTATGGCACGCTGGGCATGAGACTCACCACAAAATATATCGCCAAGGCCGGCCTCCTTCATGCAGGTGTCGGTGAAAGTCTGACCGAAGCCCGTGAGGCCAGGTTTCTCGAAACGTCTAAAGCGCGTGTGGCTCTTATATCGTGTGCCTCCACGTTTCCAGATCACTCCCGGGCCGGTAAGACCCGGGGAGATATGCCGGCCCGACCGGGACTGAATCCTTTACGGTATTCAATAATCTACACCATCCCGGAAGGCCAATTTAATAACCTCCGACAAATCTCAACTGCGCTCGGTATGGGGTCGTCGAATGATCGTGAGTCGATGCGATTTTTAAGTCGCCGGTTTATCAAGGGGGGAAAAATCAGCATAACGACGGAACCGAATAAAGAAGATCTGGAAGAAATCACCCATGTGGTTCTAAACGCCGGCCGGTTGGCCGATTATACCATCGTGACCTACCATGGACACGAATATGACCGGGATCGGTCCAGACCTGCCCAATTCCTCATCACATTCGCCCGGGCCATGATCGATGCCGGGGCCGATGTCGTGGTGGGACACGGTCCCCATATCCTGCAAGGCATCGAAATCTATAAAGGGAAACCCATTCTTTACAGTCTGGCCAATTTCATGTTTCAAAACGAAACCCTCCTGCGACTTCCCCATGAAAATTATGAGCGTTATGACCTGGGAGCAAACGCCCACGTCGCCGATTTCAACGATGCCCGCTATGACCATGACAGGAGCGGTTTTCCTGCCAGACCGAAAATATGGGAATCGGTCATCGCCATGCCCTTATGGGAGGGAAAGACCATGACCAAACTGGAACTCTATCCCATCACGTTAGGATTCGGCACGCCCCGCACTGAACGTGGCCGTCCCCGCTTTGCCGGTGAGAGTCTCAGTAAAAAAATCATCCGGGAATTGCAAGAACTATCAGAACCCTACGGCACAACGATCGATTACATGGATGGCATCGGAGTCGTGAGGCTTGGAAAAAGGGGTGTCCCCCCTAATAAGGGGGGATTAGGGGGGTGTTATTAACGAACCTCAATCCCGTCAGGGTATTTACAACAAACCTCAACCCTGACAGGGTTCAATGTTTATAAACTCTTACCTGCATACGGAGGTACAAAAATGACACAACATCCTCAAAACAACCGCTTTTGGAAGACAATCCTGCCTCTCCTTCTTTGTCTTCTCATCGGATTGTCCGCGGCCTACGGACAATCCGACTATGGGCAAATTCTCGATTACATGGAAAAGGTCCGGCACGAAACCGGAGCACCGGGACTATCGGG
>CAZYTI010000697.1:644-3322 GCA_964650065.1 uncultured bacterium | reverse complement strand
CACACGTTGCAAGCGGAACTTCGCTATCGCTCAGTTCTGTTGCAACTCTGTATCGATGCATGCAATGAACAGGATGAATATGGCGATGACAGAAAAAATATAGACATAGGGCATTCGACCAAATCCCAGGTGCACTTTGGTGACTGGCAGCAACCCAACTTGAAAGGGTCCCGCAATCGGATGTGGATAATTTTCATCGAGGGAGCCGGCGATCTTGTTTCGTAAATCTTCCACGGAACTGTTTTTGTCGAGTAGGACATAGGAGGGATCCCGCCAATTCCAGTCGGTGGTCATTGGATTTGGTAAGGGGATAATGAAATCCATTTGCAAATGAGAGTTGGAGGGGATACGGATCACACCCGTAACGATCAGGTTTTGCCGGTTGTCAAATGTTAAATTTTTCCCCAGTGGATTTTCATGGCCGAAATATTTATTTGCGATTTCTTCATTAATGACCAGACTGTTCCGGTTGATAAAAGCTTTTTCCGGATTTCCGTGAATGAAGCGGAAGGAGAACATGGAAAAAAGTTGTTCATCGACAAGATTGATATTGTCCTCATAATAGGTGATCTGATTTCCGTCCTCTGTGATAGTTTTGAAAGAGGATGTCATTAACTTGCCAACTCGATAAATTCTCGTGTATCCCACAATTTCGGAAAATTGGGAAGCCAACAGGGGTGCCAGGGCATATGGGACATTTGGATCAAGGATATCGCTGGGATGTTTAATTGTGAGAAGGTACAGTTGATCTTTATTCGAGTGGAATTTATCATAGCTCAATTCGTCATTGATCCAAAGGGCAATTAAAATAAAACAAGCCATGCCCACAGACAAACCCAAGATATTGATTGCGGCAGATAATTTATTTCTGATGATGTTCCTCAAAGTTATTTTCATGTAATTCTTAAACATGGTCGTACTCCCGTATAATATATTATGAACTAAAAAGGGTACAGATTTCATGGTTTGTCTCCAGTACCATCGTCCGGCCATTTTTTTCCCTGAATTCTCAAGGATTTCGAGATAGAGTTCATCGATATCCCCAAGAGCCATTTGTTTATGATACTGCAGGGATAATTTTTCAATTATCCATGAGGCCAAAATGGGTGGTTTTATTTTGTTATTTTTCATTCTTATTATTCTGTACTCCACTTAGGTATTGACAAAAACTAACCACAGAGTCCACAGAGAAATGAATAATATTATTAAAATTACACGGTCTTAATTCTCTATCCCCTCTGTGTCCTCTCAAATATTGTATCGTGTGATATGATATTTGTAACTTTTCAACTCTCCGATTTATATCAAGACATTGGAAATAATTACTCCGGAAATATCTTTATAAGGAATTTCATCCCTAACATGTTATCACAAGAAGCCATGTCTTGGATGCATTCACCTTTCGAGAACACAGAGTATCTTTCTTTTTCTCTGTGGCCTCTGTGGTTTCATATTTTTTTCTCCTTTTTAATAAAACTTTTGACACTACCTCCGCTTAACCTTCCACTGCAAAATTAGGCAGACCGGTACTTAGTGCGTTTCGCACCTCTTGGTGTTCCCGTAATGCATTCAGGCCGGTCTTTGTGACCCGGTAAACCCGTTTGCTCCGGCCGCCTCGCTCTCTGGTGGGCATGCTTAGCATCGACCGGACATACCCATTTTTCTCCAGACGATAGAGGGGATCATAAATGGCACCGATGGACCATTCCTTACCGGTGATTTTTGTCAGATGTTTTAAAATGGTGGCGCCATAGGCATCGTCTTTGAGACTGAGTATGGCCAGGAGGAGGAGCTCGTCATTTCCAAAGAGTGTGTTCATTTCGGAATCCCAATTTGTTTCGTAATACGTAAGTAATTTCCATAAAAAAAGATATCTTTTGGATATCGTAAGATATAATAGTAGACGGATTTTTTGAATATTAGTTTCAAAAAGAATTAAACGCAAGGGATGCAAAGGAATCGCAAAGTACGCAAGTGAATAAAAAATATTTCCTTGCGGCCCTTGCGTCTCCATTTCGTTCAGTGCGGATTCTTCTTTTGGGAGAGGGTGGTGATGAGATCATTTTTATTGATTTTTTTGACGCTTTGGGAGTGTCAATGAAAATAGAAACGATCCTAATCCGAAAAGTGCAGCCAGGGAAAAGAGGATCTCAATGCCCAGTTTCTGCCACAGGATGCCACCCATAATTGCGATAAAAATGCTGATCAGGTGATTGATAGAGATTCCGGTGGATAATGTTGCAGTGAGTTCTTCTCTTGAATGAGAAATAGATTTTACATACATGGTACGGGCCATGGTTACCACAAATAGTATGCAGTCGATTACAAATACAATACAAACTGTTGTATACGCAATAGAATACGGCAGAAGCCGATGAGCAAATCCATAAAGTCCGCACAGTAAGATAAGAAGCAGTGTGTCTAGGATAATGATTTTACGATGCCCGAAACGATCGATGAGTTTGCCGATGATGGGTGCTATAAAAATATTGACAGTAGAAGCAATACCATACAGAAGCGCCAGTTTCTCGGTTCCGATTCCATACCGCATGATCAGGACGTATGGTGCAAAGGTAAAAAATAATTGTTTTTCGGTGCCAGAAAACAGATATTTTTTACCTTTGCACCATACCGCATGATCAGGACGTATGGTGCAAAGGTAAAAAATATCTGTTTTG
>CAZYTI010000697.1:0-634 GCA_964650065.1 uncultured bacterium | reverse complement strand
GTTTATACTTCCATAAACAATTCAAGGATGTAGTACTTTCTGTATTTTTTATGGAAGTATAAACGTCTGCGTTGAATATGCCGGTCACTTTTCTTAATACCCAGGGACGAGATCAACCCGATCAGGAGGGTAACGAGAATGATTACAAAAAAAAGTCTGAAATACGGATAAGATCCCTTTACGATCGCACGCATGGGAAACAGCACAAAAACCAAAGGAATCAGGTAATAACCGATCAACTGGCCCAGATTCCTGACGCTCCGGACGGCACCCAATGCGATTCCTTCCTTCCGCTCTTGCGCCATATGGATGGCTATTGATTGGCGCAAGGGCATCATCATATGTTCGCCCGTACTCCATAAGACGATCATTAAAAAAGCAGTGATGCGGATATCTCCTAAAAAGATAATCCCGATTATTCCTGCCATAGAAACCATAAGAGCAAGACGGAGGATACGAATCTCGCAGAATTTGTATAATAATGAAATCAGGACGATGAGTAAGAGTCCGGGGAGCTCCCTCGGTATTTCAACGATGCCTCGTTCCACTTTGGATATATGTAAAAGCTCATAAAGATAATTGTTGAGCACACCATTAAAGAGGCCTGCTGCGATACCAAATATCAACATGGTAG
>CAZYTI010000696.1:819-3325 GCA_964650065.1 uncultured bacterium | reverse complement strand
TCACCTTTTTCATCATGCTCGTGTTCACCCACTTCACCATGCTCATGCTCACCCTTTCCTTCTCCCTCATGCTCTCCTTCACCCTCACCCTCACCAGACTCAGCGTGTGCTTTCCACCAGGTAAAGGAACGGCCTTCAGCTGATAGTGTGATTTTTTCCTTGGCACCAGGTGAAAGTATGATGCGTGGTGTGGGTCCGAGTTCAATTCCACCGGAAAGGTGTACCTCAACACGAACAGAAGTAATGGGATGGGTCGTCGTATTTTCAACAGTTCCGACAAAAGACGAAGAAGATTTATCGTAGGACAGAATCATCCGGACGCCTTTTCTGATTGTGTCGTGTGTTTCACTGATAGTAAGACGCGGGCCGGATTCTTCTCCTTCACCTTCCACAACAGGTGTATTCTCAGTTTTATTGCTACAGGCGAATGAAGTCATTAATAAAATACTCATAAGCATGGCCATGATTAATTTTGATACTTTCATAATTTCTCCAGGTTAATTTAATGTTCTATACTCGACGTTAGATCACATACATTATGATGTATAGATTGTTTATACCGTATAACATTAACGCATGTTCCCAATAACCCATTACTCATGTTTTAAAATAGAAGTTCACACTTTGTATGGAATGTGAATAGGGTTTAATTTCCGATTTATTTAAGATACCTTTTTAAAACAAGTTTCCGCTAATTTATTCTTACTTAAATCATAAAATATAGGCCATTGTTTTACGGGAGGCAGAGCCTCTTGGTATGCATTCCCCGCCTGCCACTTTTCATGTCTGCTTCACGTATGGCAACCATGGCGGGCAATCCAGCCGGAGGCTGGGAACGATGTCAATGATTATTTTCAGGCATTCTTTCAACAAAAATACATACGGACGTCCTTTAGCAACCCGACGGGATTAAATGGTATTGTTGGGTTCGAACAAGTAGATGGTCCTCCATTATTCCAACTTAAAATCCGAAACAGTCGAAGTCTCATCCCCAGTTACATTGTCCCTAATCTTCAGAACGAATTCGTACTCTCCCTTTTTCAGACGGCTCATGTCAAAACTGATGTAATCCGTTACTATTCGGGTATCTCCGGTCTGTCTGTTCTCTATAGAAACCTGATATCCTTCTTTTCCACCGAACACTCCCCTGATCCTGGAAAACAGATTTCTTTTCTTCTTCTTTTCCCGGAGCACAAAATTGACCGTACAGTCCGTAGCAGTCTGTTCATTGTATGACAAGTTGTAGATCTCATAATACGCTAAAAGTGGCTCGTCCTTTTTAAACAGTTTCGCAGGATTGGGGATAATCTTCAGGCCACTTCGATGCCGAATTTCCGAGTCCGTTATCGGTCGAATATCAAAAGCCAATTTTAGCGAACTGCAGGAGAGTCGATCTCGAGCCGAGTCGGGCAATGTGTACACATACCGAAAACCGTCCATTTTATGCCCTTCTGGAACCTCGGCATGGATTGTGATGTTGTACTGTTTTAAAGCCAACGGAATTTCGAATTCGTCGATAAACCAGTCCTGCCAGATATGTGTGTCGGACGAAACCTGAATCGTAAAATGCCGAATATCCTTGAAAAAGGGTTCTAAACGGCCGTCGAAAATTGTCACACCCGCTTCAAAGGAGATGGTATCCGATGGACTCCTTTCGTCGAATAACTTCGATAACGGAACCGCATATGCCAACTGCACGATATCTCTCCGGGATGTCTCTCGAAAATTGGAGACTGTATGCGACAGTTCAAGGGATTCGATTTCTTCTTCCCATGAATGGTGATCCATTTTGAAGGCCGTATCCACCTTTTTCACCGACTCCATCACGAATTCCGTCGGCATTCCCCCATGATACCGATTATCCCATACGGTCATATCCTCCAGAATGCCGGGTGAGATAAAGCCAGGAACCAATGTCCAGTAATTGGGGTGTACGTTTTCAGGGACGATGAAATGAAAAATCATCCTGGGCCTTTTCCCATCTGCCTCATAGAGCCAGGCCATGTTGTGTCGTTCACCAACATCGAGAAGACCCGACATGGAAGTACTTTTTTCATCGGGCTCCCCAAAACGGATGTAAATCAGGCCCATGTCATTCAGCTTGTAATTCTCATAATACCATGGAGGAAATTTCAAGTCGTCCAACCATCCTTTTCTCATCGAAGGATTGCGCAGCCCGTCATAATAGAAATGTCCTTCCGCGTAGATGACCCGCCGATAATGTTCGATCAACCTGTGGTTGAAGGATGTGGACGGCAGCGGATTCCGGCGAAGCCACAGAGCACGCATGGCATCTGATAAAAAATCCAGAGATAAATTACTTTTAAGAAACTGGTGTTCTTTCTCATTCACGATATATATAAAGTCTTCGAGAAAAAGCTCTGCATCAAGTTTACTGGAAACCGTATCTAATGCTTTCCAATACGCCTCTGCCGCTTTTTCGGGCTCATTCTTCCTTACATGCATGCGAACGAGGGACAGAAACACAGGAATAAGGGAATAGTCT
>CAZYTI010000696.1:0-809 GCA_964650065.1 uncultured bacterium | reverse complement strand
GCGGCTGTAGAGTTCGCCTAAGTAGTGGTCATCGTGTTTTGTTTGTCGGGACGTTAACCATTTTTCGGCGTCTTCAAAGGATGTATTGCGAAGCATAAAATCATAGAATCTGAAAAGCTCTTTATTAACATGGTGTAAGAAATCTTTTACACGAAGCTGTCGATGAACCAGGTCGATAGCTTTAAAACAGTTTTCACGATACTTTTCAAGGAGTCCATATTGGTAGAACACATCCTTATAAGTGGAATCCTGGGCAATGACCCGTTCGAAATGCTTCTGGGCGTTACGATAAAGGACGTGGCGAAGTAGCAATACCGTGTTTACGCCTCTGTCCCGCTTGATTATTCCCAAATAGTAATTTCCTGCTGGATTATTCTTATCTTGTGAGAGGCAAAGCTCGAACCAGGGCCGCGCCGCTTCATGCTCGTGTTGTTCCATCAACGAAGCACCTTTACGACTGAGGGAATCGATTTCATTGGGACAAGATTTTTTAATGACCTCGACTATCTTTAAACCACTGTTAGGATACTCCCTCCGAATTTCATAAAAGTCCCATCGTTTCTCGATGATACTGTCAATCTGCGTTTGAGTGAGGCGCTTCTGGCCGCTTACTTGGGAATTGAATATAAAAGAGAAGAGCGTTATAACCAGAATCACCAAACTTTTTGTAGTATTACGCATATTTTCACTCTGTGGGGTTGATTTATTCCATCCGTCAAGCTGCTTCCCGATAATATTCATAATTCAGAACAAATAATGTTGGCATGAATTTAATTTTTCTATAATTTCTAATAGTATAACCTTTGGGA
>CAZYTI010000695.1:0-3327 GCA_964650065.1 uncultured bacterium | reverse complement strand
GATGCACATAATAGTCAAAATAATCAGGAACCCCCTGCCACGGTTCATCAAAACCTGATTTTCTTCCCTCCCAATATTTTTCAATATCCAGATTCTCCTGAACCGTAAATATCTTCTCATCCTTCAAAAAATCCATGAGATGATCCAGGGCGTCCCTGACTTGATCGCGATATTCTTTCTGGGATGTCACCGGTTCCAGGTCCGGGAGATTTCTATTGCGATTCTGCTCCAATTTCAGAAACGTGTAGAGACGGTTATCCTCCAACTCCACTGCATTCACACAATCCTCCCAGGTATAGGGAAAAAGGTGCACATTCTTCAGCCACCAGTTGTAGTTTTCAATACCAATACCTGCTGGTTCCGTCATGTTGTTCTTATTCTCCACAAGCCAGTTAAGATAATGTTTCACTGCATCTCGGGCTTTTTCTGCATCCGGAACCAGGTGCGGGTGAAACTCTGCCAGACGGGTCGACAATTCAGAGAGCAGATCCACATCCTCCTCAGTAAAGTGTATGGCAAGTGTAGCAAGATCTCTCGCCGCGTCAGTGAGGTTTTTTTCAGCCTGTGCGTATATCTTAAGTACGTTTTGAAGTTTTTTCCTGAGCTTTCGCTGATCTGCCATTGATAATGGGAAAACATCAGAACCGGGAAGTACACCCCCAATGGAGAAGGGATCTGTCATACCGGGCCGGATGCTGTAAAAACAGGGATCCCGGGACCACGGTCTGAGCACACGATGCTGAAATTCGAAGCCGTTCATTTCAGCGCGGAGCAGGTGAAAATCAACCTGTTGCGGGATCGGCCACTCTGTGACGTCAAAGGAATCCAGGCGCTTCCGGTATTGTTTATATCCCCGATACTGTTTATCCATTGCGGCCTTTGTGAAGTCGGGTACACCATCCACTATTTCCGGCTCTACTAAATCGCGGAATTCGTGAAAAAGCAGGAGGAGACTCTCGTAATCATTGCCTCTCCTGGTGTTAAGTTCATTTTCTGTCCGGGAATTGCAGGTCAGATAAAGTGGTGCAATACAGAAAAATAAAACCAGTATTTTGTGCAAATTTGCTCGGGATAACCATGCCCTCATGATTCGGTCCTCCGTACGTTTAATTCTTCGATTCATCGAGATAAATCCTTATTTATTACGCCAGTGTCAGAAGGGAATGTGCCGTTTTCATGTTTGCCTGAATGTTCACGCCGTGTGGACAGGCATGAACACAAGGGGCATGGCAGTTTATACACTGTTCTGCAGTCTTACCGTCAAGATTCGCATATTTTCCCATGGCGTACTTCTCCCGTCTCTGCATGGCAAAGTAGTATGAATAACGCATAATGGTACTCACCGGGAGGTTGTGCACACAACTCTCGACGCATAAATTGCATCCGTGTCTGCAATAGCGATTATTGTACGCCAGCTGAAAAGCATCCAGGAATTCAGATGCCGCCCGGTCCACTTTCTCACCGGATCGAGCCACAAACTTATCCAGTTCATCAAAACCTGTCAGTCCCAGACAAACTGTGTGCATGTCGGGATTACTGAGCACCCACCGCACACTCACCAAACGAAGGTCCTCGTTGTTCACCACTCCGTATCGTTCTGCAAAAGGTCTTGTCGCTTCAACGGTCTCCTCATCGGACCCTTCCTGTTTGCGATCGCGCCTCAGATAATCGTAGAACTGCCCCAGGGCCTGCTCCCTCGATAAACCCCGTTCCTCCAACTCTTTTAATAAAGACTCCTGTTTCACTGTGGGATTATCGGGATCAAGGGGATCTAAATGAAGCAGACCCGGGGAGGTCTTCATGGCCGTGGTTCCGATATTCTTCTCTTTGCATGCAGCGAGCACTCGCTCCCCTTCCTCTGAATTCATGAAGTTGTAGACCAACAGCATCAAATCAAACCGGCCATCCTCAATAGCTGCAATGAGAATAGATTCCATACTATCTCCCTCTCTACCATAAGGACCGTGACAGGAGAGGCCTGCATGTTTGAGCCATCCATCGCTTTTCAGCGTACTTACCGCAGAGTGAAATCCTCTGTGTTTAATGATCTCTACACGACTTGCTCCATGAATAAACAATGCGTCCGCATAATCCGTTTTCATCCTTTCAAGGCACCTGCGGAATCTCTCCAGAAGATTCTCTTCGGTATCGTCCCTGCCTACGTGGAGCTTCGTCGTGATCCAAATATTCTTCCGATCCATGAACTGCATGGCGTTTCCGATTTGCCTCTCAGCATCACCGTTGCCGTACGATTCTCCCGTATCGAAATAATTAATTCCGCTGTCGTATGCATACCTCAATACGTCACTGGAGGTCGGTCCATAGCCTGCGGCAATATCCGACACTTTGAACCCAGTCCTTCCCAGAACCCGGTACTGCTTAATCCTGCCTTCGTCCGCCTTCCCACACGAAGTGGAAGATAAAGTGATGGCACTGCCCGCAACAGCAGCCCCTCCCAGTTTCAAGAATGACCTGCGATCGAGGCCTTTTCGTAATTTTTTAGCCATGGCTTCTCTCTCTCCTAAAAAAACATCCTTTTTCACCAATCTGACCAGAGCGTTTGGCCGACCTCTTCCTCCCAATCGTCAACATTGATACCATCAATAATTAGAACCTTGATCTGATCAGGGGCAAAAGTGGGGTATAGATTTGCTGTGCCCGGTGTCTTGATTTTCCTCACATCCGAACCGTCTATATCCATGATAAAGAGCTCAAACTGTTCCCGGCCACCGTCACGATCAGACGAGAATACGACCTGTTTACCATCATGAGAAATGGCTGGTGAGCGATCATCAGCTGGATTGTTGGTCAATCGTTTTGGATTCGTGCCATCAATATTTATTAATGAATCATGAATAAGGATGAATTAAAGTATAAACCACACCAGACAAAATCAATAATCCAAATCCCAAAAAATATGACACATATCCCATTTGTGGTCACATCTGTCACGTAAAGGCATGATTTCCCAACTCTTTGATAATCAGAAGTTTATATTATATTGGTATTAATAATATTTAACATTCTATTTTTAAAATGTCAAGTCTAAATTGTGTTATCAGCGTGGCCATTTATATTCGAAATCATCGCCTCTATATTCGTTATTTAGGCCTTGCTTGTTGTTGGTATATTTTGAAATGAGTGAATACCTTAATTCTCTGTAGAGATCGACAATTTTATCCATGCACGAATTCGTATAGCCGGTCAGGTATTTTTTTGCAAGATCCGGATCTTTCTTGTACAATTCAAGCGCTTTGGCTTCAATTTCCTTCTGTGCAGTAAAAAAACCGGCCTCCAAGGGATCACGAACTGCCTTCAAATCCTGAA
>CAZYTI010000694.1:0-3330 GCA_964650065.1 uncultured bacterium | reverse complement strand
AATAGTAGGATTCGTTGTACTCATGGGTACATTCCAGCACCTGCCAGTAGTCAAAGCCCTGGCGGCGGTTCTTGGGGATAAAGACATCACGACCATGTCCGTCAAGATGCCATTTTCCGATATACGCCGTTTGGTAGCCGACCGTTTTGAATATCTCACCCATACACAGCTCTTCGCCTGGCAAATAGAGATCGTTCATGAACATTCCCGTGTTAAGCGGGTATCGACCTGTCATCAGCGATGCGCGATAAGGCGTGCAGACCGGGCAGACCGAGACCGCGTTGGCAAAGTTGATGCTCTTGGAGGCCAAAGCATCCAAATGGGGCGTCTTAACATTAGGGTCGCCGCCATATCCAGTAGCCTGGGCTCGCCATTGGTCAGTAAGCACAAAGACAATATTCGGCTTACCTGCCCCCTTGCCGGTTCGCCTTCCCATAGCGCACCCGGACACAGCCAAAGACAGTGCAGTCCCGGCATAAACGCTCCAACCTAAAAATTCGCGTCTCGATATATTATCATTCGCCATAATATCTCCTTCCAATCTGAAATTTCTTATTCAAATGGTATTAATTATTGGAAATTTCAATGTTTAATTATAAACTTTATCGGGGTATAATGCAAGCAAAATATAACACCGGAACTCATGTTTAAAACAATCATATAAAGTCCTTTAGCCTGATCGGGGCGGTCAGATTCCCCGCTACAAGATCTTAATATCTTAAAAGCTCATAGCAAACGGCGAGCATATCCTCCCAGAGCCTGCCTGCCGGCAGACATGACTGACGGCTTCCTGCTCCCAATGCTTGTGTTTTACTATTGAAAATATAGGGACTTATAAGAATTCAGTATACGTTTTCTGTACGTTTTAGTTTATAGGATATTGACGAATTCTGCAAAATAAGATTTGATACATAACTACTTAATCTTCATATTTTTATTCAATACGAAATCCACATACCACATTCAAAATCCGGTTTATCTATTTCAATTAATTAATAAAAATGGCCCTCATTAAATTGTTTGCTTAGGAAATTTCTGAAGATCTAATTGCATAAAATCAATACACCTTTCATGAAAAAATCTCGGATCGAGTTTATCCCTCTCACGAGGTTGGGATTGATGCCTTCATTTCTGCAAATTATTCCTTGAATCTTAAAAATGATGTTAAGAAAATTCTACTTGATTATGAAAAATGTTACTCTTAATTTTGAGTCTTATACCACAACCGGTAAATTGAATCCTGGATACCCAGAGTATGGCTATAAGCGTTAACTTTGTCCTGCTTTTCATATGAAAACCCAAGTATGCAGCATAGTAATGAATAGGTATTTCAATAAAAGGTGAATATGATGAAGAGAAGAAGTTTTTTAACTAGACTCGGGAATGGAACAGTCGGTGCAAGTATTTTACATTTCATCAATCCTGTTAGGGCTTCTAGTAAACAAGGTATGCTAACCGGCTGCAGCGAGTTTCCTGACAATCTTACGGTCTCATCCTCCCCTGAAGACCAGTGCGATCCCTGGATTGAATTAGATATGAATAATCTGGCATGGAACATTCGTGAAACACGAAAACGTATCGGAAACAGGCCGATTCTGGCGGTTGTTAAATGCAATGCATATGGACATGGTCTCGTAGAAATGGCACAGGGAATGGCACGAAACGGTATTACTCATTTTGCTGTTGTGAAAGTATGGGAAGCCGTTTCTCTCCGGGAAAAGAAAATCGGCAGCATGATATTAAATCTCGGTCCTTTTTCCCGAATAGAAGCTGTTGATATTGTTAAGCATAATATAAGTCAGTCTGTTTATACGGATGCTGTAGATATTCTGGCCGAAGAGGCGCGAAGACAACAAAAACAGGTAAAAGTGCAAATTAAAATCGATACTGCCCTCGGCCGAGTAGGTATTCCAATGAAAGAAGCCGGGATTTTTATAGAAAAATTAGGGGCAATGCCTGAAATAAAAATTGAGGGCGTTCTGACTGTCATGACGGGTAAAAAGAGAATACCTTCACAGATAAGAGATTTTAATCAAATCTGCGATGCTGCTGAAAAAAAGGGAATTTCTCTTGGGCATCGTCATTCAGCTTCGAGCAAAGATGTTGCCCAATATCCGGAGACTTATATGGATATGGTGCGGCCTGGTAATTGTCTCTATGGATTAGAGCCGATTCCCAACATGAATGTAAAGCCGGTTTTGTCGTTAAAAACACGTGTCATTCTGATAAAAGAAGCCAAATCACGCACAACGATCGGTTGGAATAATGAACACCTTATAGATAAAGATACAACGTTTGCTTTATTGCCGATTGGTTATTACGATGGATTTTCACCCAATATCTCTGGTAAGGCTGACGTATTGATCAGGGAACGCAGGTTTCCAGTCAGCGCTTTTATTTCTGCTGATCACACTTTTATCAATATCACCGGCTCAAACGATATATCCATCGGCGATGAAGTTGTGATTATTGGTAAACAGGGAAGAGAGGAAATCACCAACAGTGAAATGGCAAAACACAGTAGACGGTCAGTCTATAGGACTCCTACATACCTTAATCCACATATGCCGAGGCTTATAATAGGATAGTAGCAATGTTTTTAAGAGAATTACTCGTGGGAAGAATGAACTCTATCCAATACGCGGCCTGCAATTTGTATTAAACTTTTCGTAATGTGGGTCTGAATTTAATTATTCCATCATTTCTACTGTTATAACCTATTGGAACTCTCGGATCAATACCTTGATGCGGCCTTTTGGTATTATAGTACTCAACATACACATTCAATAGATGATATAACTGATACTGACTGAATATGATAAAATGATCCAGTATCTCTCTTCTTACTGATCCGATAAACCGTTCCGCTATCAAAGCATGTTGGGTGCTTTCACAGAAGTTTTAATCCCATTTATTCCAGAATCATTATACTTTAATAAAAATTCCCCTGTTCGTGCTCATAACTGGGCCATGGGAAATAGTTTTTCCCTTTTTCATCCTTTTCGGACATCCAACGTTTCAAAGGTTTAAATCCATCTTTGTACAATCTCGGCAAAAATGAGAACAAATGTTCTATATCCATTTCCGTAGGCTGTCTGCTCCCGCTCAAAGTATTACCTCCTCACCATCGTAAACGGACACGGTCGTAAAACTCTCTCATTTATTAATCTTGATTTTATACAATTCCCAGTTTGAAACGCAAAGCTTCTGAAATTGCTTCTGGTACAGGGACCTCTGACGTTGAATCCTCAGTGATCAATCTGGCCACTTCATCCTGTCCCATGACGATTCTGAACCATTTCTCACGGTCCGACATGACTCTGTACTGAC
>CAZYTI010000693.1:0-3339 GCA_964650065.1 uncultured bacterium | reverse complement strand
CCTTGGCCACGTACATGGCCAGGTCATCCTTTGCCGTGTCCTTTAACCCTCTCCTTGTTGCTGGCATACTCTCTACCTCCTATCTTAGAATCTCTTTGCAAAGGCCTCGCATCTCTGCTGCAGCCTCGCTTTTCGACTGGTACTGAACGCATAACGAGAAGCTGAGGGGCCGGGAAACGATGGCCGAAAAGATGCTAAATAAAATGACAACGTCGGCTTAAGGTCGCCTGTAAAAACAGGCATGGCTTTTCCCGGTCCCTCTCAAGCGCTTTGTTCGCTTTTAAGCGGTAAATCATGATGATGGAGCATATTTTGTGGGAATGGTTTTACCTTTTTCCATTCCTGTGATTCCATTTCTGCTTGCCACAAATCAAAATTTTTCTGCAAATTAAGCCAAAAATCTGGAGTGGTATCGAAGGCACGGGATAATCGTAGAGCCATATCGGGTGTGATAGTTCCTCTTTCATTTATGATCTTAGATAATGTTTTCCTTGAAACACCAAGATTTTCAGCCATATCCTTAATTGTGATGGATAGGGGCAAAAGATAGTCTTCTTTTATTATATTACCCGGATGTGTTGGTCGTCTTATCATTCTTCGCATTGTTATAACTCCCTAATGGTAATCATCGTAATCGACAAAATAGGCGTCGCCATCAATAAATTGAAAAAATAAACGCCAATTGCCTGATACTTGCACTGCATGAAAACCTTTTTTGTCGCTACTCAACAGGTGGAGGAAAGAACCAGGATAATTCATATCTTTTATTTCGCTTGCGGCATTAAGTCGATCAAGGATTCGTTCAAGCCTGCTGGCATGTTCAGGCTTAATACCTCTCTTGCTACCTGTATAAAAAAAGTCCTCCAAGCCTTTATGTTTAAAGGATTTTATCATAACGGATACAATGTAACCCAAAAGGTTACGTTTGTCAATCTTAATTTACCCAGCGAACATTAAGGGTAACTTGCGCCGCCCGTGCGCTTGCTAAAATGCCATGCTGTTTCGGCGTCAAGTTCACCCGCTGGTTAGCCATCCAAGGGCTTAATGAACTTTTTTATAAATTCAAGATCCTCAAAAATATCCCATTTATCATGGTCAATATTATATAAACACACATATCCTGTTCGGATTTCAGGAAATGCCTTTGCTTCCAGTAATTGAAAGGCTTTATCAACACACTTCTCTTTCAGGTTATCTGGGATATCCCCTTTCAATTTGAATTTTACTCTCGTATCTCCAATAGTCCTAATATCTAAATCGAAGTTTACAGCTACTGACTCTACCTTGCTCGGGGTGGTTTTTTTGATCCTTTTTCCCGAAACATTTCTCCAAATATTAATAACGCAAGTTTTTATTGCATCATAAGATGTGCTTGTGGTTAGTCCCAAAAGGTAAGCCTGAAAGACATTTGATGATAAATATAGGATTATCGGGGCCAATAATTCTTCTATACTCGCCTGAGGTTCGCCTGAAATATCAATGCACTCAAAACCAATTCCAATGGCTTCGAACCGGGATCTTATCAAATCCAACTCTGATTCAGGAATAATGCCCTCAAGGTATTTTAATTGTATGGTGCTTGACACAATGGAAGTTCCTAAATTTGTTTTCGGCTAACGCCGCTCTTCAGCGGGCGCGGTTTTTGCGATCCGCTGGAAGAGCATGTTAGCTGGCGGACTGTTTATCATTCCAGCTTGAAAAAGTAGTTAATTGTCCTCCTTGTGTACTCTGCCTATTATTGACATCACAACAAATACTACAAAGCCTAGCACACAAAGCCATCCTAGTAGGTCTCCAATAATTGAATATAGTGTTCTGACTCCATTAGTTGGAACGTCTGCATACATAATACCGTCTTCTGTTTTATCTGAATCCATATGAGCTAATATGTTCCCGTTGTAGTCAACTGCGTAAGAATATCCATTATAAACCGGACGAACCAATGAAAAACCATTTTCTATTGCTCTTAAAGAATTACTTGGTCTTGTGCTTTTGGGTATATCATATGATGGATTGAACATTATATCTGCGTTCTTTTTTCCTGCTTGTCTCATATACGGAGGGAACTCAGTATCTCTACAAATTGATGCACCCAGTATGCCGTAGGGCGTATCTGTTGTTTGAATAACTTCAGGCCCTTTTTTATAGATAGCAGATTCGCCAACATCCCCAAATCCTTTTAAATATCTTTTCCTATAGTCTATTTCAATTTCTCCTTTATTATTACTGATTACATGCTTATTCCACCCCTTTCCTTTCTCTGGAAAGACTCCATAACCTAAACTGAAATAGATGTCATTTCCTTCTGCAATTTTTTTAAGGTGATTCAGGAGTTTCGTTTCATTTTCTTCACTAATTTTTATTGACGTTTCCTGAAAGGCAACAATATTGGCATTATTTGAAGCTGCTTTCTTAGCTAACGTTTCTATTTTTGACATGGTTTCTTCAAATGGAGAAGGTTCCTTACTAAAAAGTCCTTCCGGATGCCAACCCTTTCCCTCTTCAGGAAGGAGAATAATTGAAGCAATCTTTACCGTGTCTGATTTAGGACTCATTAACGAAGAAGTTTTAATTGCACCGAACAAGAAAATTGCGAGCAGGAAAGATAAGAATATGAATGTAACTTTTTTGATTTTTCCCCAATTAAATCCATTTTCCCAGCTATAATTTAGTACTGATGCAAACCAGGAAAATACAAATACAAATCCCCATAATCCAGCTATAGATGCTATTTGTTTGAAATAAACATTGCCGTATCCAAATACAGCAAAGTATGCTGTTCCATCAAAGGGGCCTTCTAGTGAGATTAGAAAATATATTCCCGTTGTTATGACTGGAAAAACTAAAGTTGACAATATTCCTTTATTTTCGAATTTTGGATAAATTAATCTATCAGCAATATAAGGTAATGAAAATATTATGGCTAGCATCGAACTGCTTATAACACTAATAATTAAAAATTCATCCCCATATAATCCCCACAGGGCAATATTGAAACTTAGAATGAAGCCTATAATTGTAAAAAGAATTCCCTTTTTAGGTGTCAGAGTTCTTACAAATCCTAAAATGAAAATTGGAGCGACTATTATTGCTATACCAATGAAGGGAAATATTTTACTGCTTCTTGTAAACATGAATATTCCAAAACCAAGAAAAAACCATAAAATGGATAGGTACTTATTTTTTATCATTTTGGACCTCCTTTTTATTTCATCAAACGTTCTATAACCAGTGTAAAGCTATTTCAATATTTTTCAAATGAACCTACGACTTCATCTCATTTTCATAGCCAGCTAACGACAAGGTGAGCAGCGGGCCGGGGTATTCCGAGCCGGTTCA
>CAZYTI010000692.1:0-3340 GCA_964650065.1 uncultured bacterium | reverse complement strand
AATTAGTTACAACGATGATTTTACCAAACGTAGATATCGTTAGACGTGCTCAAGCAAGGCCACGGTCTCGATATGACCCGTGTGCGGGAACATATCCACTGGC
The DNA here is from genome assembly GCA_964650065.1 of uncultured bacterium. GTDB lineage: Bacteria > Zhuqueibacterota > QNDG01 > QNDG01 > DSAB01 > CAZYTI01. The sequence continues at coordinate 3,237 of CAZYTI010000692.1, read as the reverse complement.
TGAACGATCTTTAATGCATAATCATTTTTACATAAAATTTGGAGATCCCGAGCCAATATGGCCGGATTACAGGAGACATAGATAATTTTCGGTGCACCCAGTTTAAGGATATCCTTCACTGATTTAGGATGGGTCCCTCCCCGGGGTGGGTCCAGTATAACAACATCGGGAGCGCCATAAATATTGACGAGGGATTCTGAATCACTCATGGCGTCTTTCATGTCATCCAGTACGAATTCAATATTAAAGATATTATTCAATTTTGCATTTGATCGTGCGTCCTCCACTGCTGATTCGATGACTTCGATCCCTATAACCTGTTTCACCTGACTGGCAACGAAAATCCCGATGGCTCCGGTACCACAGTATAGATCATAAACAATTTCATCTCCATCGAAATGGGCAAAATCAACAATGGTTTTAAAAAGACTCTCGGCTTGATCAGTGTTGGTTTGGAAAAAAGCGATGGGGGAAATCTCGAAAGTCAATTCCCCGATCTTTTCAGTGATTTTTTCGGGGCCCAGGATCAATCGTTGTGAATCACTGAAAGCGACCTGAGCCTTTCTATCCGTGATACTCTGTACGACGGTGGTTACCTCCGGATGTTTCCAGAAGAGTTTGTGGACGATCCACTGTAGTGCCTCTTCCCCCGCATTGGGTGCCTGACTCGATGTCACAAAATTGAGCATGAGATCATCGGTATTTTTCCCTTCGCGAATGCCGAGGAATCGATAAAAACCCGTATGATTTCGAATACTGTAAGGTCCAAGTTCGGTCTGACAGACGAGTTCTTTGACAGTCTTCAGCACCCTATTGCAGGTTTCGCCCTGTAGAAGACAACCATCGATATCCAATACTTTATCAAAGCGTCTCGGCACATGAAGTCCCAGGGCAAAATCTTGGGGCTTATCCCCAGATTCGCCATCCACGAGCCATCTTTTGTCAGAGAAACTGAATTCCATCTTATTCCGATAACCGTATATCTTCTGTGCAGGAATCGTCGGGAGTATTTCAACATCCTTCAACCCTCCGATCCGCTTTAAAATTTCATTAATCTGTCGGGATTTAGCTTCGACTTGCTTGTCGTAATTAAGATGTTGAAGTTGACAACCTCCACAGATTCCAAAATAGGGACACGGAGGATCCTCTTGATGGGGCGATGGTTCAATAATTTCTTCAACAAAGGCCTCGCCATAACTCCGCTTTATCTGAATGACACGGGCCCTGACTCGCTGTCCGGGGATACCCCTTTCGACGAACCATACAAAATCATCGTAACGTGCGACTCCCCTGGCACCGAAGGCCAGATCATCAATGTCCAATACGAGGGTTTCCCCTTTTTGAATACGTTTTTTCATATTTCCAATATCACTTAAAATTGACTACTCAATCTAAGCAAGCCTGGATATAAAATCAAGGATAAATTTTGTTTCTTGACAATGTGGTTTGGAATGATTATACTATCCAACAAAATCAAGTCTTAAAGTGGATGTCCAAATCATGAGGCTGATCCATGAATCAACCGGCCCCCCCCCAACAGATTAATGTGGAATTGGGAGAGAAAGAATCAGAAGGTATTTATTCAAATTTTGTTCTTATCAGTCACTCACCAGCAGAATTCGTACTGGATTTCACTCGAATGCTGCCCGGTGTACCCAAAACAAAAGTCTATGCGCGGATCATCATGACCCCCCAACATGCCAAATCACTTTCCAAGGCACTCAATGAGAATATCGATAAATTTGAAAAAGAGTTCGGGGAGATTAAAATTATTGGAGTTGAACCGGGAAAACAGTTCGGGTTTCAGCAACCAGCCATTGAGAAAAAAAGTTAAGCGTAATGCCTTTACACGGATTAATTCACTATGCCGGATGGAATTGTGTCGAAAAATATTCCCTCTCTTCTATTATTCTTTGTACTTTTAATCCTGATCGGATTATCTTTACCCTATAAAATTCATCCACAAGAAAAGGATATGGCAAAGCGCATATCCATAGCTGTTGAAATTGGGAACTGGCAGCCCCATAGCCTCAACGACGAACCCCGCTTCACAACCTTCGGCGCTGCAGGAGCGACACCTTATGTGGGTTTGGCGTTTGGCGCACCCCTGGGCTGGGGAATGGGACTCTGTCTCTCGATAGGGTATTGGTCGCTACGCGATTTGGATGAAGTCGAAACGGTTCACTCACTGACCCTTCACCCCATCACCCTGGACTTAAAATATTGGCTTGTGCATGACTATCGTCTCTCCGCCTATGTAATGTATGGAGGTGGTGTGTACTGGGGAATTGAGAATGAAACCGAACCCTTTGGGAATAAACTATCCAAAGCCAGGGCGGGTTGGGGAATTAGCCTCGGTGCAGGCTTTGATTTGGCATTGACCAGGCGATTGGGGATAGGCATGGCATTCCAGTATCATATGGTAGTATTTCGAGAACCTCTGGGAGGTGTCGACGACTTCAGCGGACCCAAAATTACGGGAATGGCATATTTCTTTCTGTAGGATAATGACTAACTATAATCAATCGTCGTTAATCTCCTCACACAATTCAATTTCAAATACGAATGTCCAACTGCAAGATGAAATCCCAACATCTCAATGTCCAAAAAACGCAAACCCTCGCATTTTTTAATATTTGGATTTTGGAATGTATTTGGAATTGAGACCATCATTTGGATTTTTACTTGATAAAGTAGTACGGAAATTGATTTTGAAATACAGGAGAAAACATCATGAAAAAAAAATATCCTTTTTTGATCGACGGCCAATGGCGGACTTCACAAGAAACTCTCGAAGTCCTTAATCCTTATAATGGTGAAACGGTGGGTACTGTGTATCGACCATCGTCGCAAGATGTGGAAGAGGCGATACAGTCTTCAACAGACTCTTTTAAGAAAACCAAAAAGATGCCCTCATACCAACGTTCGGAAATTTTACACAAAACGGCCAAGGCCATCGACAACCGGAAAGAAGAGCTGGCACGTATCCTCTGTTTGGAGGCAGGGAAAGCCATCAAACATGCGCGAGGTGAGGTCACACGTGCTGTAAGCACGCTGACGATCGCTTCCGAAGAGGCCAACAGGTTATGTGGTGAAGCTGTTCCCCTGGACATCACACCTGCGGCCGGGGATCGTCTCGGAGTCGTTCGACGATTCCCCAGAGGACCAATTGCTGGAATTTCACCTTTCAATTTTCCATTGAACCTGGTCTGTCATAAAGTCGCTCCCGCTCTGGCT